>NZ_JBHXKA010000036.1:0-65229 GCF_042722885.1 Streptomyces sp. NPDC058401 | reverse complement strand
CCCGGGAAGGGCACGGTGCTCCGGATCTGCCACCCCGCATCCGGAGCGCGGACGGCCCGCCGTCGCACCACCATCGCCGGGAGCGGGACCCCTTGGCATCAGGGGAAACCCTTGATCCCCGCGCCCGGCGGCACCCGGCGTTGTCACGCGAACCGGCGCCGCCTACGGTGCCTCCTCGTGACGCCAGACAGCGACCCCGCCCACCCCGCGACCTTCGCGGACCCCGCGAACCCGGCCCACCGCACCGACGGCCCCGCGCCGGCCGCAGGGGGCCGGCACGCGGTCCCGGGCGCGGCCCGGCACGCCGCCGCCGTGCTGGAGCGCGAGGGGCGGGTGGCGCTCGCCGGCCCCTGGGGCGCGGGCAAGACCACCGTCCTGGAGGAGGTGCTGCGCACCCTCCCCTCCGGCCCCGGCCCCGGCCCCGGGCGTACGGTGCTGCGCGTCACGACGGTCGAAGAGGACCGCGACCACGTCTTCGGCGCACTCGCCCAGATGCTGTCCCACTGCGGCCCGGCCCAGCTCGCGGCGCTCTCGGGCAGGCAGAACGAAGTGGTCGACCGGATCCTGCACCGGGGCGCCGACGAACCGCTCGCCGCCTCCGAGCAGTTGCCCGCGCGCCTCGCGGTGACCGCGCTGCTCGCGTCGGGCCGCTGGATCCTGGCCGTGGACGGGGCCCAATGGCTCGACCCGGCCAGCGCCGACGTCCTCGGCTACGCCCTGCGGACCCTCCCCGCACCCGGGCTCACCGCGCTCGTCACCGAACGCGTCCACGGCCGTGCGCAGGCCGCCGCCCGGCTGCTCGGCGGGCACCCCGTCCAGGTCGACGTGGACCCCCTCGACGCCGAGGAGACGGCCGCCCTGCTGGAGGCACACGGCCTGCCCACCCGCTGGGCGGGCCCCCTGCAGAGCCACTGCGGCGGCCACCCCCTGCTGACCTCCGTGTCCTGTACGGCGCTCGCGCGGCTGCCCGCGTCCCAGCGGCACCGGCCCGCCATGGCCGGGCAGACGGTCGACGCGGCCGGGGCCTGGCTGCGCTCCACGCTCGGCGAACCCGCCCGCCACACCCTGATGCTCGCCGCCCTGACGAGCCGGCCCTCGCTGCCGCTCCTGCTGCGGGCGGGCCGCTCCGACGCCGAGGAACACCTGGCCCAGGCCCAGGCCGCCGGGGTGCTGAGCGTGGACCCGGCGAGCGCCGTCCACTTCACCGCGGCGGCCCTGGCCCGCGCGGCCGCACGCTCCGGGGCCAGGCCCCTGCGCGCGGCCGCCCACCTGACGCTCGCACGGGCCGTCGGAGACCCCGTCCACGAGGTGCGCCACCGGGCCCTGGCCGCGGACCTGCCCGACCAGGGACTGGCCGAGGACACCGAGACCGCCGCAGCCACCGCCCGCGAGGCGGGCGAACGGGCCCTGGCCGCCGAACTGTTCCTGCTGGCCGCCGAGATCACCCCGCCGGCCCGCTCCGCCATGCGCATCCGCAGGCTCTCGTACGCGGCCCAGGAGGCGGCCAGCGCCGGCTCCGTCGACATCGCCCGGCAGGCCGCCGACGCACTGACCGCCAGCAGGGCCGAACCCACCGACCAGGTCACCGCACTGCTCGCCGTGGTCGACGCCCACGGGCAGGCCATCTCCGATCTGGAGCCGCTGCTCGCACGCTGCCGGGAACTGGCGGCGGGCCACCCCGACCTGCTCGCCGCCGTCGAACTCCGCGCGGCCATCGCCGCCAACGTGGCCCACGCGGCCCCGGAGCGGGCTCTGCGCGCAGCAGGACGGGCCGCCGAACTCGCAGCCGCCGGCGGCCACCGCCCCCTGCAAGCGGCCGCCCTGACCATGCGGGCCCGGATGGAGCGCGTCCTCGGCACCGCCGACGCGCCGGGCACCCTCGCCGAGGCCCTCGCCCTCGGGGTGCCGGCCCAGCACTCCGGCATCCGCAACAGCGCCCAGTACCTCGCCGCCCGGCACGCCGTCTTCGACGACCGGCTGACGGAGGCGCGCGAACGGCTCCTGGAACTGCTCGCGCTGGCCGAGCACGAGGGCGACGCCGAAGACCTGGTCGACATCTGGCGCAGCCTCGCCGAGGTCGACACCCGCCTCGGGGCGTGCGCCCCGGCGCTCGCGTGGGCCGACCAGGCCGTACGGCTGTCCACCGCGGCGGGGCTGTCCATGGGCCCCGCCTGGTACACGGCGGCGCTGACGCAGAGCGCCGCCGGCTCCTTCGCGGCCGCCCTGCGCACCGCCTCCTGCGGAGCCCGCGCCTCGCAGGAGGAGGGGGACGGGCTGTACGTGTCGCGCAACCTCTGGGTCATGGGCGCCGTCCAGCTGCACACCGGGGACGTCGCCGACGCCGTGGCCTCCCTCACGGCCGTCGCCGAGGCCGAGCGGCACGTCCCTCTCGCAGACCCGGGCATGTTCCGCTGGCAGCCGGACGCCGTGGAGGCCTTCACCTGCGCGGGCCGGCTCGACCTGGCCCGCGCCCTGCTGGAGCGCGCACGGCCGGCCGCCGCCCCGGCCGGGGCCGACTCGGGGCCGGGGGCGGCACTGGACCGTGCCCACGGGATCCTGCTGGCCCGCG
Source organism: Streptomyces sp. NPDC058401 (assembly GCF_042722885.1). Classification (NCBI taxonomy): domain Bacteria; kingdom Bacillati; phylum Actinomycetota; class Actinomycetes; order Kitasatosporales; family Streptomycetaceae; genus Streptomyces; species Streptomyces sp. NPDC058401. The sequence continues at coordinate 62,660 of NZ_JBHXKA010000036.1, read as the reverse complement.
GCGGAGCCGTGGAGGAGGCGAGCGGTCTGCTCCACGGCACGGCGGCCGCCTTCGAACGGCTGGGCCTGCCCCTGGAACAGGCCCGTACGCTCCTCGCCCTGGGCCGGGTCGAGCGGGCCCGCAGGCGCCAGGCGGCAGCCCGCGCGGCCTGGGAGGCGGCCATGGGCGTCTTCGACGACACCGGCGCCCGCCCCTGGCAGGAGCTCACCCGGGAGCTCCTCGACCGGGCGGGCGGATCGGCCCCGGCCACGGGCCCGGCCCCGGGCGCGCGCAGGCTGACCGAGTCCGAGTCCCGGCTGGCGGACCTCATCTGCCAGGGCGCCACCAACCAGCAGGCGGCGCAGCACATGTTCATCTCGGTCAAGACCGTCGAGGGCATGCTGAGCCGCGTCTACCGCAAGCTCGGCGTCCGCTCGCGCACCCAGCTCGCGGCGGCCCGCGCCGCCGCGGCCCCGGGCCGGGAAGCACGGACGCCCCCCGAGTGACCTGGGGTCACTCGGGGGGCGTCCGGTACATCCGGTCCTACGGGGCCTCGGCGGATCAGGCCGCCGGCGCCGGGTAGGTCGGGTACTCGACCCCGGAGACGTACTGGACGACCCGGACGACCTGGCAGGAGTAGCCGAACTCGTTGTCGTACCAGAGGTAGAGGATCGCGTTGTCCCCGTCGACCTTGGTGGCACCCGCGTCGACGATCGAGGCGTGACGCGAGCCGATGAAGTCGCTGGAGACCGCGTCGGGCGCCGTGGTGAAGTCGATCTGGCGCTTCAGCGGCGAGGTCAGCGACACGTCGCGGAGGTAGTCGAGCACCTCTTCGCGGGTGGTCTCGCGGCCGAGCCGCAGGCTGAGGATCGCGATCGAGACGTCCGGGACCGGGACGCGGATCGAGCTGCCGCTGATCGGGGCCTTGAGGTCGGGCAGCGCCTTGGCGACGGCCGAGGCCGCGCCGGTCTCCGTCATGACCATGTTGAGCGGCGCGGAACGGCCGCGGCGGTCGGCGCTGTGGTAGTTGTCCAGCAGGTTCTGGTCGTTGGTGAACGAGTGGACGGTCTCCACGTGGCCGCGCAGAACGCCGTACTCGTCCGCCATCGCCTTCAGCGGCGGGACGATCGCGTTGGTGGTGCAGGAGGCGCAGGACAGGATCTGCTCGTCCGGCTTGATCGTGTCGTGGTTGACCCCGTGCACGATGTTCGGGACGTCGCCCTTGCCCGGAGCCGTCAGGACGACCTTGTCGATACCGGGGCGCAGGTGCTTGGACAGGCCCTCGCGGTCGCGCCACTTGCCGGTGTTGTCGATCAGGATGGCGTCCTTGATGCCGTACGCCGTGTAGTCGACCTCGGACGGGTCGTTGGCGTAGATCACCTTGATCTCGTTGCCGTTGGCGATGATCGTGCTGGTCGCCTCGTCCACGGTGATCGTGCCCTGGAACTGGCCGTGGATCGAGTCGCGGCGCAGCAGCGAGGCGCGCTTGACGAGGTCCGCCTCACCGCCTCCGCGGACGACGATGGCACGCAGGCGCAGGCCGTTGCCGGAACCGGTCTTCTCGATGAGCAGCCGGGCGACGAGGCGGCCGATGCGGCCGAAACCGTAGAGGACCACGTCGCGGCCCGCACCGCGCTCGATCTTGTTGGCACCCGTGGCGCCGGAAACGGCGCCGGCGGTGAACTCCTCCACCGACAGACCGCGGTCGTCCGCCGCGTACGACGCGGCGAGCATGCCGAGGTCGATCTGCGAGGGACCGAGGTCGAGGGTGGTGAGCGCCTGGAGGAAGGGGAGGGTCTCGGTGACCGAGAGCTCCTCGCCGTCGATCTGGCGCGCGAAACGGTGGGTCTTGAGAATGCTCACCACGGACTTGTTCACCAAGGAGCGGCTGTGCAGGAGGATCGTGACGTCCCGCTCCCGGTGCAGCTTGCCGATGATCGGAATCATCGACTCCGCGATCTTCTCGCGGTTCTTCCAGTTGGTGAACGAGTCGTCATTGACAGTCACAGAATTATCTTTCGAGCTAGGCGGCGCTCATATGCTAACCCGCGCGCGGATCGCTCCTTCAGGCACCCCCTGAACACCCTCTGGACACTCTCCGACCAGCCTCTGGCCAGCCCGTCACCCGCGGCGCACGGGCCGTCACCCGGACGGGGTCAGCTGGCGCTCCAGCCGCCGTCCAGGGGGAGCGAGGTGCCCGTCACGTAACCGGTGTGCGGACCGCACAGCCACAGGGCGGCCGCCGCGACCTCCTCGGGCTCGATGAGCCGCTTGATCGGCGACCGGGTCAGCAGTACCTCGGCGAGGACGTCCCCGGCGGGGATGCCGTGCGCGGCGGCCTGGTCCTGGATCTGGCCCTCGACCAGCGGGGTGCGGACGTAGCCGGGGCTGATGCAGTTGCTGGTCACCCCGTACGGGGCCCCCTCGATCGCGGTGACCTTGCTCAGCCCCTCCAGCGCGTGCTTGGCCGCCACGTAGGCCGATTTGTAGGCGCTGGCGCGCAGCCCGTGCACGCTGGAGATGTTGACCACCCGCCCCCATCGGGCGGCGTACATGTGCGGCAGCACGTGGCGCAGCAGCAGGAAGGGCGCGGTGACCATCACCTGCTGGATCAGGGCGAAGCGCTCGGGCGGGAACTCGGTGATCGGGGCGACGTGCTGGAGCCCGGCGCTGTTGACCAGGATGTCGACGGCCGCGGGCAGCCGCCCGAGGGCGGCGGGATCGGCCAGGTCGACGACGTGGGCGTACCCGCCGACGAGGCCGGCGACCGCCCGGGCCGCCTCCGCGTCGACATCGGCCACGTGCACGACGGCCCCGGCCTCGGCCAGGGCCACCGCGCACGCCCGGCCGATGCCGCTGCCGCCGCCCGTCACCAGGGCGACGCGCCCCTGCGGACCGCTGGGGGAAGGAGGTTCGCTCGTGGGTTCGCTCGTCATGGCCCGAAGCGTAGGGAGGGCCGCGGGCCGCGCCCACGGTGCCGCCCCCCATACTCGGAGCCGCCCGTATGGAGATGATCACCATGCGGGACCGGCGGCCGGGCGGGCTCCGCCCTCAGGCGTCGAGCGGGCATCCGGTCAGCAGGGCGGCCGGCGAGGCCGCCGGATCCCGTCGCACGGTGTGGCCGGGCGGCGGCCGCACACCGCGGCCGATCCAGTCCTCCAGCGCGGTGAAGGCGGCCCGGTGGCACGGGGTGAGGGGACGCAGCCGGTCGGGAAAGGCGTCCACCAGCGAGTCCACGTGGGTACCGCCCTCGATGCGGTAGTAGCGCAGCAGCGCCCCGCGGCCGGCCCGGCGGACCATGTCGGCGTAGACGTCGGAGTCCCGGGTGATGGGGAGCAGGACGTCGAGGGTGCCGTGCAGGGTGATCAGCGGTTTGCCGATCCGGCCGGTGAGGGCGGTCTTCGCCACGGCGGCCCGGACCTCCGCCGGCCGGTCGGCGTAGGCGTAGTCGGCGTCGCAGGCCGGCGTGCCCGGCGCACAGAAGGGGGTTCCGGCCTCGGCCGCGCCGTCGAAGCCCGGATCGAACTCCTCGCGGTAGATCCGCTGGGTGAGGTCCCAGTAGTAGCCGTGGTGGAAGGGCCACAGGAACTCCGACCCGGCCGGGAATCCGGCGGCGAGCATCGCCTCGTGCGCCTGCCCCGCCTGCGGGCCGCCCGCCGCGTAGACGGGGTAGGCGGTCAGCGCCGGGGGCAGGAACGTGAGGAGGTTCGGCCCGTCGGCCCGCCACAGGGTGCCCTCCCAGTCCACCCCGCCGTCGTACAGCTCCGGATGGTTCTCCAGCTGCCAGCGCACCAGGTAGCCCCCGTTGGACATGCCCGTGGCGAGGGTGCGGCCCGGGGCCCGGTGGTAGCGCTGCGCGACGACCGCACGGGCGGCCCGGGTCAGCTCCGTGACCCGGGTGTTCCACTCGGCGACGGCGTCCCCGGGGGTCCGCCCGTCGCGGTGGAAGGCGGCCCCGGTGTTGCCCTTGTCGGTGGCGGCGAAGGCGTAGCCGCGCGCGAGCACCCAGTCGCCGATGGCCCGGTCGTTGGCGTACTGCTCGCGCACGCCCGGGGAGCCGGCGACCACCAGTCCGCCGTTCCAGCGGTCGGGCAGCCGGATGACGAACTGCGCGTCGTGGTTCCAGCCGTGGTTGGTGTTGGTGACGGCTGCGGGGGCGGCGGTGTCGGGGAAGTAGCCGTCGATCTGGATGCCCGGCACGCCGGTCGGGACGGTCAGGTCCTTGGGGGTGAGACCGGCCCAGTCGGCCGGATCGGTGTGCCCGGAGGTCACCGTGCCTGCGGTGGTCAACTCCGCCAGGCAGGCTGTCTGTTGGTGTTCGGCGCCAGGGACGTGCAGGCGGGTCCGGCGGGTGCAGTGGGTGCCGGACCCGTCGGCCTCCCCGGCGGCGGCCGGGGGAGCGAGGAGGGCCGGCAGGGCCGAGGCCAGGAGGAGGACGGCGGTGGCCGCGGTGGCGGCGGAGCGGGTGGGCGGTGGCACGGGGAGCCTCCAGAGGTGGTGTGCGGGGAAAGGGAGCAGGGCGGGCGGGGGCCGGTGGAAGGGCGGACCCGTAGACCGGTGGACTGTGGACCGGTGCTCAGGGGCAGTTCGCGTCGGCGATGACGAAGTGGCCGGGCGGCGCCTCCTTCAGGGTGTGCGTGACGTAGAGGTTGTAGAGGCCCAGGTTCTGCCCGGAGCCCTTCGCGTACGCGTAGCTCCCGTCGGTCGTGGCCCGGCCCGCCTGCACCTGCTGGTAGTTGTTCGCCTTCCAGCACGCCGGGGGTCCACCGGGGTCGGGACCGGGGCCCGGGCCGGGATCGGTCGGGGGGCCGTTCAGGCCGAAGAACTCCGCGATCCAGTGGGCGGAGCAGATCGAGGCCAGGAAGTACGCCGCCCCCGTGTGCCCGCACCGGCCGGGGCCGGAACCGGGGTCGACCGGGGTGCCGTGCCCGATGCCCGGGACCCGGTCCACCTCCACGGCCACCGTGCCGTCGGCGGCCGCGTACTGCTCCTGCCGGGTCGCGTCGGGCCCGATGACGGACGTGCGGGAGGGGGTCTGCGGGAGGCCGTGCAACGCCGTCCACTGGTCCCGCAGTTCGTCGGCGTTGCGGGGGACGACCGTGGTGTCCGCGTCACCCTGCCAGATCGCCACCCGGGGCCAGGGACCGCTCCATGCCGGATACGCGTCGCGGACCAACCGGGCCCAGTCGGCAGGGGACTTGTCCACCCCGGGGTTCATGCACGCGTAGGGACTGCTCCCCCTGGCGCAGTCGTAGGGCAGCCCGGCGACCACCGCCCCGGCCGCGAACACGTCCGGGTAGGCCGCGAGCATCACGGAGGTCATGGCCCCGCCGGCCGACAGGCCGGTGACGAAGGTGCGGGCGGGATCCGCGGAGTAGGCGGAGGCGGAGTGGGCCGCCATCTGCCGGATGGACGCGGCCTCGCCCTGGCCGCGCCGGTTGTCCGCGGCCTGGAACCAGTTGAAGCACTTGTTGGGGTTGTTCGCGGAGCTCGTCTCCGCGAGGACGAGGAGGAACCCGGCGCGGTCGGCGAGTTCGGGCAGTCCCGAATTGTCCGCGTAGGTCTGGGCGTTCTGCGTGCAGCCGTGCAGGGCGATCACCACGGGCGGGTCGGCCGGGAGGGAGGCCGGCCGGTACACGTACATGCCCAGCTGCCCGGGATTGGCCCCGAAGTCGGCCACCCGCTGGAGCGTGACGGCGGCGCGGGCCGGGGACACCGGCCCGCCCAGCACCCCGCCCACGGCCAGCAGCGGCAGCGCGAGCAGCCGCACGAGAGCCCGGCGCGCGCGCCCGTACGTCGGGCCGGGCGAGGGGATGCCGGGCGACGGGATGTCGGTCGGTCTGCTGCACAAGGACATGGCGGCTCCCTGAGGTTGCGGGCAGGCAGGTTGCGGGCAGGGCAGGGCAGGGCAGGGCAGGGCAGGGCAGGGCAGGGCAGGGTAGGGCCCCGTCGCCCGGGGCGGGCGGCCTGCGGTGCCCGCCACCGTAGGACCGGGTCCTCCCGCGCCGGCATGGTGCGGAGCGCCATACGTGGCCCCCGCTTGCGGGGGCCACGAGGGTTGCGCGCGACTCCGGTCCGCTGCTAACGACCTGATCTACTGGGCCACATGAGCACCGGGGAACTCATCACACGAGCACGGCGGCTGGCAGCGCACGAGGGGCGGTGGATGGCGAGCCTCGGGCTGTGGGCGACCCGGCGCTCGCACGGGGTCGGGGACGGGGACACCGCCGTCGGGTACGCGCGGGCCCAGGCGCCGACGATGTACGGGCTGGTCTTCTTCTTCGCGATCGAGACGGCCGGCGTGTCCTTCATGCTCGCCGAGTATCCGGTGGCCCACCTGGTGATGCTGCTCCTCGACCTCTACACGGTGTTCCTGGTCCTGGGGTTGCAGGCCGCCGCGGTCACCCGCCCCCACGTGCTGCGGCCGGGTGAGTTGCGGGTGAGGCGCGGTGCCGTGCTGGATCTGCGGATCCCCCTGGACCGGATCGCGTCCGTGGGCCACGACCTCCGCTTCCCGGACGCGAACAGGCCGGAGGACGGGGTGCTGGACGTGGCCATCGCCTCACAGACCTCGATCACCATCACGCTGACCGCCCCGGTCACCGCCGTGTCCCTGTGGGGCCGACGCACGCAGGTCCGTACGGTCCACTGGCACGCCGACGACCCGCGGACCGCCGTCGCGGCGATCAGGAACCTGTTGCCGGCGGACGGGTAGCACCACCCGCCGCCTCCACCGGCTCCGCCACCGCCCCCGTCTCCACCACCACTTCCGCGTCCGTTGCCGCGCGGACCTGGTCCAGCGAGACCCCGGGCGCCAGTTCGCGGAGCAGGAAGCCCCCCGGGGTGATGTCGAGGACCGCGAGGTCGGTGATCACCCGGTGGACGACGCCGCGCCCGGTCAGCGGCAGCGTGCACCGTTCCACGAGCTTCGGCGTGCCGTCCTTGGCCGTGTGCTCCATGAGCACGATCACCCGGCGCGCACCGTGCACCAGGTCCATCGCGCCGCCCATCCCCTTGACCATCTTCCCGGGGATCATCCAGTTGGCCAGGTCGCCCGAGGCCGACACCTGCATGGCGCCCAGCACGGCCGCGTCCACGTGCCCGCCGCGGATCATGCCGAAGGACAGCGCGGAGTCGAAGAACGCGGCCCCCGGCCGGACCGTCACCGTTTCCTTGCCCGAGTTGACCAGGTCCGGGTCCAGCTGCCCGGCCGAGGGGTACGGGCCCACGCCCAGGATGCCGTTCTCCGACTGGAGCACCACCTCGACGCCGGGCGGCAGGTGGTCGGGGATGAGGGTCGGCAGGCCGATCCCCAGGTTCACGTACGTACCGTCGGACAGTTCCCGGGCGGCGCGGGCCGCCATCTGCTCACGCGTCAGAGCCATGTCACCGTCCGCCTTGCTGCTCGGGGAAGAGGGCCGTCCGGACCGTGCGGCGCTCCACGCGCCGCTCCGCCGCCGGATCGGCGGGATCCACGCGGACCACCCGCTGGACGAAGATGCCGGGTAGGTGAACGACGTCCGGATCGAGCTCGCCCGGCTCGACCAGCTCCTCCACCTCGGCGATGGTGATCCGCCCCGCCATCGCCGCGAGGGGATTGAAATTGCGGGCCGAGGAGTGGAAGGCGAGGTTGCCGTGCCGGTCCCCGGCCGCCGCCCGCACGAGGGCGAAGTCAGTGGTGATGCCCTCCTCCAGGAGGTACTCCCGGCCGCCCCAGCTCCGCAGTTCCTTCGGCGGCGAGGCGACGGCGACGCTCCCGTCGGCCCGGTGGCGCCAGGGCAGGCCGCCCTCGGCGACCTGGGTACCGGCCCCGGCCGGGGTGTAGAACGCCGGTATGCCCGCGCCACCGGCCCGCAGCCGTTCGGCGAGGGTGCCCTGCGCGACCAGCTCCACCTCCAGTTCGCCGCTCAGGTACTGCCGGGCGAACTCCTTGTTCTCACCCACGTACGAGCTGGTCATCCGGGCGATCCTGCCCTCGCGCAGCAGCAGCCCCAGACCCCAGTCGTCCACCCCGCAGTTGTTCGACACCACCTCCAGGCCGTGCACCTCGGGGCGCTCCAGCAGCGCACCGATCAGCACGCCCGGTACCCCGCACAACCCGAAGCCGCCCACCGCGAGCGAGGCTCCGGCGGGAATGTCCGCCACCGCCCCGGCCGCGCTCGCGACCACCTTGTCCAGTCCCATCGCACGCCTCCTCCGCCCGGTCCCGGGCCGCCGCCGCCCGAACGGGCCTGCGCGCGGCCGGGCCGGCCCGACCGACCCTAGGAACCACGGGGCCGCCCCGGCCATGTCGGCCGCCCACACACCGGACGGCCCTGCCGTGTGGCCCGGGAACCGGGGAACCGGTGGAGCCGGGCGCACGTCACAGCCCTGCCGATCGGGCAACGGAGCACGAGGGGGAGCTGATGGGGCGTCGAACCAACCGGAGACACCTGCGCGTGGTGAACGCGAAGACTGCGGGGATGGAGAAGGTGAAGGGCGGCGCGGCGGCCGCCGTGGCCCTGGGGGTGGCCGCCGTGCTGCTCACCGGCTGCGGGAAGGTGCCGGCCGGGTCGGCCGGGTCCGCAGGTTCGGCCGGTTCTGCCGTGGCCGAGCCGGCCGCTCCGTCCGCGGTGGCCTCGCCACCCCGTTCGGACGGGTCCTGCCCCGTGGCCGACCCCACCGCGTCGCAGTCGCCGCCGGTGACGATCGACGGCACCCCGGCCAACACCCCCGAGGCCGAGCGGCTGTCGCAGGCCATCGGGGCTCAGGGCTACGGAGCCTTCGCCGACGTCTACTCGACCCAGATCGTCGACCACCCGGCGGGCCGGGTCGCCCTGTGCGTCACCGACCTCGCCCGCGGCCGGCTCCTGGTGGAGGCCGCACACGCGGCCGATCCCGAGGCGGACCCGGCCCGGGCCGACCTGTACCTGAGCAAGTACGCGCACCGCACCCTCCGGGCCGCGGGGAAGAAGCTCATCGACCTGAAGGCGGGGTTCCCCATCTACACCGTCTCCGGCGGTCACGGAGCGGCGGTGGAGGTCACCAGCACCGCGGAGGGCGCCGCCTCGGCGGAGTTCAAGGCGCGGCTGGAGAAGGCGACCGGGGGCATCCCCGTCACGGTCACGAAGGGGGAGCAGCCCACACCCCTGGTGGGGGCGTTGACCGCCGCTCCCTGACCGGCGGCCCCTGCTCGGCGGCTCGGGACAGCCGCTGCCGGGCAGGAGCGATCAGACGGGTTCCGGCAGCAGTTCGGCGATCAGCCCGCGGATGCGCCGCTCGATCTCGTCCCGGATCGGCCGGACCGCCTCGACGCCCTGTCCGGCGGGGTCGTCGAGCTTCCAGTCGAGGTAGCGCTTGCCGGGGAAGACGGGGCAGGTGTCGCCGCAGCCCATGGTGATCACCACGTCCGAGGCCCGCACGGCCTCGGTGGTCAGGATCTTCGGGGTCCGGGCGGACATGTCGATGCCCGTCTCCGCCATCGCGGCGACCGCGGCCGGGTTCACGGAGCCGGCCGGTGCGGACCCGGCGGAGCGGACCTCGATCCGGTCGCCTGCGAGGTGGGTGAGGAAGGCGGCGGCCATCTGCGAGCGGCCGGCGTTGTGGACGCACACGAACAGCACGGACGGCTTCGCGGCGGGAGTGTCAGACACGGGCGGAGCCTTCCGGGGCGGTGGCCGGGGCGGCCGTCGTCGTGGGCCGGGGGAAGTAGCGGCGGGCGGCGAGGGCGACGTAGACGAGGCCGATGAGGACGGGGACCTCGATCAACGGGCCGACGACTCCGGCGAGGGCCTGGCCGGAGGTGGCGCCGAAGGTGGCGATGGCGACCGCGATGGCGAGTTCGAAGTTGTTGCCCGCAGCCGTGAACGCCAGGGTCGTCGCCTTCGGATGGTCCAGTCCGACCGCCCGGCCGGTGGCCATCGACCCGGTCCACATCAGCGCGAAGTACACCAGCAGCGGCAGCGCGATCCGGGCGACGTCCAGGGGCTTGGAGGTGATGGCGTCGCCTTGGAGGGCGAACAGCACGACGATGGTGAACAGCAGTCCGTACAGGGCGAACGGCCCGATCCGGGGGATGAGCCGCGTCTCGTACCAGGTGCGGCCCTTGGCCTTCTCGCCGAGCCTGCGGGTGAGGAACCCGGCCAGCAGGGGGATGCCGAGGAAGATCAGTACGGAGCGGGCGATCTCCCCCATGGACACGTCGAGGGCGGTCTGCTCCAGGCCGAGCCAACCCGGCAGCACGTTCAGGTAGAACCAGCCGAGTCCGGCGAAGGCGACGACCTGGAACACGGAGTTCAGGGCGACGAGGACGGCGGCGGCCTCGCGGTCGCCGCAGGCCAGGTCGTTCCAGATGATCACCATGGCGATGCAGCGGGCCAGGCCCACGATGATCAGGCCGGTGCGGTACTCGGGCAGGTCCGGCAGGAAGATCCAGGCGAGCGCGAACATGAGCGCCGGGCCGACGATCCAGTTCAGGACCAGGGACGGGATCAGCAGGCGGCGGTCGCGGGTGACGGTGTCGAGCCGGTCGTAGCGGACCTTGGCCAGGACCGGGTACATCATCACGAGCAGGCCGAGCGCGATGGGGAGGGACATCCCGGTGACGGTGACCTGCGCGAGGGCGTCCCCCAGGCCGGGGACGAGGCGGCCCAGCCCCAGGCCGGCGGCCATCGCGGCGAGGATCCACACGGCGAGGAAGCGGTCCAGGAACGACAGCCGCCCGGCCACCGGCCCCGCCGCCGCGGCGGTGTCCGTGTGGCTCACGAGGCGGTTCCGGCCGGTTCGGCGCTGACGCCGGGGCGGGTGAGGACGGCGGCGAGCTGGTCCGTGGTCTCCGGCAGCAGCCGGTAGTACACCCACGTCCCTCGCCGTTCGGAGTCGATCAGCCCGGCCTGCTTCAGCAGTTTCAGGTGGTGGGAGATCGTCGGCTGCGACAGCTCGAAGGCCGGGGTGAGGTCGCAGACGCAGATCTCCCCGCCGTCCCGCGAGGCGATCATCGACAGCAGCCGCAGCCGCACCGGGTCGCCCAGGGCCTTGAACACCTTCGCCAGGCCCGTGGCGGTCTCTTCGTCCAGGGGGGCGGTCAGCAGGGTCGGGCAGCAGCCGTCGGCGGTGTCCTGGCCGAGCACCACGAGCTCTTGTTTCGACATGCTTCTATGTTGACGTTTTTCGATCCAAGACGCAAGGTTGTATCGAAGAGCGTGAATACAGCAATGTCCGGGCCCCGCCAGGCCCCACCCCTGAGGAGTGAAGGTCATGACCGAGCAGCCCACCGATCTGCGCGAGACCGTCCGCCGGCGCTACGCCGCGGCGGCGGTCCAGGTCACCGAGGGCGGCCCCGCCGCCTGCTGCGGACCGGCCGCGATCGAGATCGACGACAACTTCGGCTCCGCCCTCTACACCGGCGACGAGCGCGACGCGCTGCCCGCCGAGGCCCTCGCCGCCTCCCTCGGCTGCGGCAACCCCACCGCCGTCGCCGACCTGAACGAAGGAGACCGGGTCCTCGACCTCGGCTCCGGCGGCGGCATCGACGTCCTGCTCTCCGCCCGTCGCGTCGGCCCGACCGGCAAGGCGTACGGGCTGGACATGACCGAGGAGATGCTCGCCCTCGCGCTGGCCAACCAGAAGAAGGCGGGCGCCGCCAACGTCGAGTTCCTCAAGGGCGCCATCGAGGCCATCCCCCTCCCCGCCGCGACGATCGACGTGGTGATCTCCAACTGCGTCGTCAACCTCTCCACCGACAAGCAGGCCGTCTTCGCCGAGACCTACCGGGTCCTGGTCCCCGGCGGCCGCATCGGCATCTCCGACGTCGTCGCCGACGACACCCTCACCCCCGACCAGCGGGCCGAACGCGGCGACTACGTCGGCTGCATCGCGGGCGCCCTGTCCTTCACCGAATACCGCGCCGGGCTCGAAGCGGCCGGATTCACCGACATCGAGATCACCCCGACGCACGGCGTCGCGGACGGCATGCACTCCGCCATCGTCCGGGCCACCAAGCCCACCGGTCCGCAGCCGGTCCGGCGGGAGCCCAGTGCGGTCTAGATGACCGGGGGCCGGCCCAGCCGGGTGAGTCGCCAGACCGTGTGCCAGCGCATCGGGCGCCGGGGGCCGCCGGATGTCCGGACGCCCTCGGCGAACCCGCCGAACCAGGCCCGTAGTCCCGCCGCGGAGCGGTTGCGGGCCACGGTCAGCGCCACCCACACGCCGAGGTAGACCGGCACCAGCGGGGCGGGCAGGTGCCGCTTGGCCAGCCAGACCCGGTTCCGGGCCGTCATCCGGTAGTAGACCGCGTGCCGGGCCGGGGACGTCTTCGGATGCCGGAGCACCAGCTGCGGCTCGTACAGGATGTCCCAGCCGTGGTCGACCGCCCGCCAGGCCAGATCCGTTTCCTCGTGCGTGAAGAAGAAGGCCTCCGGCCAGGCCCCGGTCTCCTCCAGCATGGGCATCGACAGGGCGTGGCCGCCTCCCAGGAACGTCGTCACCAGGCCCCGCCGCATCGGATCACCCGCCCGCAAGCGGGGCACGTGCCGCCGCTGGGTATCTCCGGTCTCGTCCGCGATCCGGAACGAGACGATGCCCAGCCGGCGGTCCGCCTCGTACAGGTCGGCGATCCGCCGGACGACGTCCGACGCGATCAGCAGGCCGTCGTCGTCCAGATCCACCAGCACATCGACGTCCCCGAAGTCCCGCAGGCGGTGCCAGGCGACGTTCCGGCCGCCGGACACTCCCAGGTTCTCCTTCAGCTCCACCGCGGTCACGTCCTCGGGCAGGCCCGGCAGGGTGGTCCCGTTCCCGACCACCACGACCCGGACCGCTGGTTCGTCCTGCCCGGCCACCGAGGCGAGCAGGGCCAGCAGCTCGGGCATCCGGTCGCCCTGCGTCAGCACGGCGACACCCACACGCGGCCTGGTCACGACCACCACCACTTTCATCCGGGGCCAGGTGAACGGCGAGCGTACCCTCGCCGGACCCCGGCCCCGGCCCCGGACCGTACGAGAGGCCGCGGCAAGGGAACGGGCCCTCCCCGGGGCAGCCGCTCCGGGCCGCGCGTGCGAGCAGCTCTTCCATCGCCGCCCGGGGGAGGGAGGGGTTGGCCGCAGCCGCCTCGGCCGTGTCGGTGTCCGCCAACAACGCGGGCGAGGCATCCGGGTTGGCGGCCACCTGCGCGAGGACCCGTACGCCGTGCCGCGCGACCGTCGCGCGCAGCCGGTCCTCGGACAGGCCTGGGTGGGCGGCCACGCAGGCGACGACGGCCGCGTCCGGATCGACGGCCAGGGCGTCGCGCAGCGCCGCCGGAAGGTCCCGGGCGCGCCCGTCGGGATCGGAGAGGCGGCCCGCGAGGCCGGTCAGCCGGTCGAGGAGATCGGCGGGCAGGGCCGGATTGGCGGCGGGGCCGCACAGGAGCCGGATCACGGCAGCACCGCCCCGGAGGGGGCGCCGGACGCGGAGTTGCTCAAGCCGCCGGACGCGGTGTGGGTCAAGCCGCCGGACGGGGCCCGGGTGAGCGCGCCGGACAGGTCACCCGACAGGCTCCCGGTCAGGGCGACGGTCAGGGCCTCCGCGTAGGGATGCGGACGGCGGCGGCGCGGCGTCAGCACGCCGATGTGCCGTGCGGGGCAAGGCGCTTCGACCGGTACGACGGCCACGCCGCGGGCCGCCTGGTCGAGGCTTCCGCCACGCTTACCGTCCCGGTCCCGGTCCCCGTGCCCGTGGCCATCCGCGTCACCGTCGCCGCCAGCCGCCCCGTCCCCGCCCCCCGGCGGAAGCGCGATCCGGGGGATCAGTGCGACGCCGACGCCCGCCTCGACGAGGGAGCGCGCGAAGAAGTAGTCCGTCGTGGAAGCCGCCACCCGGAGGTCGAAGCCGGCGCGCTCCGCGTAGCGGCGGAGGTAGGCCTCCGTTTTGAGGCAGCCCAGCACCCAGCGTTCCGCGGCGAGTTCGGCCGGGGCGACCGAGTCGCGCCCCGCGAACCGGTGCCCCGGCGGCAGGACCAGTGCCAGCGGATCCTCGCCCAGCGGCAGCCAGTCGAGCGCGGCCCCCGGGCGGAGCGGCAGCGGCCCGTCGAAGTGGTACGTCAGCGCCAGGTCGGCGTCGCCCGAGGCCACCATGGGGACCGCCTCCTCCGGCTCGGCCTCCAGCACCGTCAGCTCCACCTGCGGATGGGCGGCCACGAACCCGGCGAGCGCGCCCGGCAGCAGCCTCCGGCCGCCGCTCACGAACGTGGCGACCGTCAGCCGCGGCCGCTCGGCGGTGACCCGGTCGATCTCGTGGCGCACCCGGTCGAGCTCGGCCGACACCGCCTCCGCCGCCTCCACCAGCAGCCGGCCCGGTTCGGTGAGGGTGATCCCGCGGGTACTGCGCACGGCGACCGGGTGACCGAGCCCGCGCTCCAGCGCCGCGATGTGCTGGGAGACGGCCGAGGGCGTCAGGAGCAGCGCCCCGGCGGCCTTGTTGAAGCTGCCGTGCTCGGCCACGGCCCGCAGGATGCGCAGCCGCTGCACATCGATCATCAGTTTCCCTTACGACGGGGACAGTATTCCGGTAGTTCCGCTGGGGACCGTACCCCGGCAGAGTCCCGGACATGAAGAAGATTCTCGTCATCGGCGGCAGCCGCTATTTCGGAAAGCACCTGGTCACCCTGGAGCGGGACGCCGGGAACGAGGTGACCGTCCTCAACCGGGGCTCCGCCCTCCCGCCCCGGGGCGTCGGCCGGCTGATCGCCGACCGGGAGGACGAAACGGGACTCCGGACCGCGCTGGGGGAGCGCACCTTCGACGTGGTCTTCGACCAGGTCTGCTACACGCCCCGGCAGGCCGAGACCGCCCGCCGCGTCTTCGCCGGCCGCACCGGGCGGTACGTGATGACCTCGACGATGGAGGTCCACGACCCCGCGGCGCCCACCCCCGAGGCGCGTGCCTACGCCGAGGGCAAGAGGCGGGCCGAGGCCGTCCTGGGGGCGGAGTCCGCCTTCGGCCACGTGGCGGTGCGCGCCGCGCACGTACTCGGCGGCGGCCGGGCGGAGTTCACCGGCCGCCTGGCGCACTACGTGGAGCGGATCGGCGCCGGGATCCCGGTGGCGGTGCACGCAGCCCCGTACCCCACCTCCTTCGTCCACCACCACGAGATCGCCCGGTTCCTCCACTGGGCCGGGCAGCAGGAGTTCACCGGACCGGTGAACGCCGCCTCGCACGGGGAACTGGACGTGCTCGGGCTGTCCGGGGCCGTCGCGGAGCACGTTGGGCGGGCGCCGCGCCTGCGGACCGTCCCGGACGGGTCCGAGGCCTCGCCGTTCTCCTTCGACCGCGCCTACGCGATGGACAACGGCCGGGCCGCGGCGCTCGGCTTCCGCTTCGAGCGGCTCGCGGACTGGCTCCCGGAGGCCATCGGCGAAAGCGCCGCCGCGCTCCGGGGGGAGCCGGGGCGGGCCGCCCCCGGGGCCGGTCGTCGCACGGCGGGCCCTACCGGTCCCCGGCCCGGCGCTCCAAGGGAGTTGCTACTGCCGAGTTGTTCACACTGAAGGTGACGCTGCCCGCCCGGTAGCGGTCGTCGGACCACTCGATCGGGCGGCCCGTGCGGGTCGCGGAGACGTGCCGCTGGCGCAAAAGCGGGCTGCCGCGGCGGATTTCCAGCAGCCGGGCGTCCTCGCTGCCGGCGGGAAGCGCGTCGATGAGGTGCTCGCCGTAGTGGGCGACGATCCCGGAGCCCTCCGCCAGCCCGTCCATCACCGAGCGGCAGTCCTCGGGCATCGCCTCGACGGCCGCCGCCACCCAGTCGGCATAGGCCGTCCGTTCGACCATCGTCGGCTCCCCGTCGAGCAGCCGGAGCCGCAGGACGGCGAGGATCTCCGTACCGGGCGGCAGGGCCAGCCGCTCCGCCTCCTCGGCGGTGGCCGGGCGGCGGGTGCGCGACAGGAAGTGGCTCGCGGCCTGGTGGCCGACCCCCTCGGCCCACTGGGCGAAGCTGTTGAGCTCGCCGAAACTGTGCTTGCGCTCATGGCGCAGGACGATGCGGCGGGCCCCCTGCCGGGAACCGATCAGCCCCTCGGCGGCGAGCGTGGCCACGGCCTGGCGGACGGTCCCGCGGGAGGCCGACCAGCGTGCCGCCAGATCGCTCTCCGAGGGCAGTTGGGCGCCCACGGGGTACTGGCCGGAGAGGATCGACCGGCGCAGCGCCTCGGCGATCTCCAGATACCGCACCGCAGCCATGGTGTCCCGTTCCCCCTCGTGTGGACGTGCCGTGGACGGGCGCGCCGTGCCTGGGGCGCCCGCTCCCAGCCTAGGCCGCACCGGGCGTGAAGATCATCATGAGGGGTCGTACGTCACGTGCACATCCGGCCATTCCCGGTCTTCGTCGAGACGTGCACCGTGCGACAGCCGCCGTTCACCGGCCGTACAGGGACCCAGGGCGAACTGGAGCCAACTTGTTCAGACAAGTTAGCCCCTGCCTTGGACCCAGTCTCCGGGAGAGACCGTGCTCAGTTCCACCGCCCGTCGCGGTACGGCCGCCGTCCTGCTCAGCGCCGCCGTTCTCACCGTGCTCAGCGCGTGCGGCGCCGCACCCGACACGACCGCCGCCGGCGCAGACGGCAAGAACAAGACCCAGCCCGGCGCAGCCACCTCGGTCGCCGACTTCGGCGGCCTGGAGGGCCTCGTGGCGGCCGCCGAGAAGGAGGGCGAGCTCAACGTCATCGCGCTGCCCGCCGACTGGGCGAACTACGGCGAGATCCAGAAGGCCTTCGCGGCCAAGTACCCGAAGATCAAGATCAACGCCGAGAACCCCGACGCCTCCAGCGCCGACGAGATCGCCGCCGTCAAGTCCCGCAAGGGCCAGACCCGCGCCCCCGACGTCCTGGACCTGGGCATCGCCTTCGCCCGCAGCGGCGCCACCGAGAACCTCTTCGCCCCGTACAAGGTCACCGCCTGGGACCAGATCCCCGCCGCCCAGAAGGACGCGGACGCCCGCTGGTACAACGACTACGGCGGTTACGTCTCCATCGGCTGCGACGCCGCCCGCATCCCGAACTGCCCGAAGTCCTTCGCCGACCTGGAGAAGCCCGAGTACAAGGGCAAGGTCGCCCTCAACGGCAACCCGACCAAGTCCGGCTCCGCCTTCGGCGGCGTCTACGCGGCGGCCCTCGCCAACAAGGGCTCCTTCGCGGACGTCCAGCCCGGCATCGACTTCTTCGGCCGGCTGAAGAAGAGCGGGAACTTCATCCCCGTCGAGTCCACCCCGGCCACCGTCGAGAAGGGCGAGACCCCCATCTCGATCGACTGGGACTACCTGAACGCCGGCTACGCCGAGCAGTTCAAGGGCAAGGGCGTCGACTGGAAGGTGGCCATCCCCACCGACGGCGTCTACGCCCAGTACTACTCGCAGGCCATCAACAAGGACGCCCCCCACCCGGCGGCCTCCCGCCTGTGGATGGAGTTCCTCTACAGCACCGAGGGCCAGAACCTGTGGCTGAAGGGCTTCGCCCGTCCCGTGCTGCTGCCCGCCATGACCCAGGCCGGCACCGTCGACAAGGAAGCCGTCACCAAGCTCCCGCAGGTCCAGGGCACCCCGACCTTCCCGGCCTCCACCGAGCTGGACAAGGCCAAGGCCACCCTCGCCGAGAAGTGGGACAAGGCCCTCAGCTGATGTCCGCCTCCACCACCACCCCCCACCCGACGGGGACCGCCGGCGGCCGTGCCACCCGCCGCCGGCGGCGCGGCCCGCGCACCTGGCTCGCCGCCCTCCCCCTCCTCGTCTTCACCGGACTGTGCTTCGGCGTCCCGCTGGGCGCCATCGCCTTCGGCGCGGTCACCCGTACGGACCCGGTCAGCGGGGCCACCGAAGCGACCGGCGAGCACCTGGCCCGCTCCCTCCAGGGGCCCTACCTCGGCTCCCTCATCGGCAGCGTCCAGCTCTCCGGCCTCACCGCACTCGTGGCCGGGGTGCTCGGCGTCCTCATCGCGCAGGCCGTCGTCACCTCACCCTCCCGCGCCCTGCGCGGAGCGACGCTGACCGCCTCGGGCGTCCTCGCCAACTTCGGCGGGGTCCCGCTCGCCTTCGCGTTCATCGCCACCGTAGGGATCTCCGGAGTGGTCACCCAGCTCGCCGACCTGACCGGCCTCGGCTGGAACCTCTACTCCTTCACCGGCCTCACCGTGGTCTACCTCTACTTCCTGACCCCGCTCATGGTGCTGGTGACCGTCCCCGCACTGGACGGACTGCGCCCGCAATGGCGCGAGGCCGCCCAGAACAACGGGGCGAGCGGATGGCAGTTCTGGCGCCACGTCGGCCTGCCCGTCCTCGCACCCTCCCTGCTCGGCGGGTTCGTGCTGCTCTTCGGCACGGCCTTCGCCGCGCACGCCACGGCCGCCGCCCTCGTCGGCGGCTCCGTCCCGCTGGTCACGCTCAAGATCGCGGACGCCCTGTCCGGGAACGTGCTGACCGGCCAGGAGAACGTGGCCCTGGCCCTCGGCCTCGACATGATCGTGATCGCCGGCCTGGTCATGGCGGTCTACCTGCCCCTCCAGCGACGGAGCGCCCGATGGCTGCGATGACCCCGACGCCCGCCCCGAACGGCAAGGCGGCCGTCCCGAACGGCGAGGCCGTCCCGAGCAGCGCGGCAGTCCCGGCGGCCGGTCCGGCTGCCATGGCTGCCCCGGCCGGTCCGGCCGCTTCGGCCAGCGCGAGCCGGGACGGGCAGCCCGACCGGCAGGAAGCCCGGGCCGCCCGATCCCGCACGGCCGGGCGCGGCTCCGGCCCCCGGTTCCGGCCCCGCGTCTGGCGCGGAGCCGTGCTCGCGCTCGCCGGCGCGTACTTCCTCCTCCCGCTCCTCGCCTCCTTCGTGTTCACCGTGCACGTCCCCGGCCAGGGCATCAGCTTCGAGGCGTACACCCAGCTGCTCGGGGCCGAGGGGTTCACCAGGAGCCTGCTGCTCTCGCTCGGGCTCGCCGCCGCGACCATCACGGCCTCGCTGCTCCTCGCCGTGCCCGCACTGGTCGCCGTGCGCATCGGCTCGCCGCGGCTGCGCCCGGTCGTGGAGGTGATGTGCATGATGCCGCTGGTGGTACCGCCGATCGCGCTGGTCACCGGCATCAGCACGGTGCTGCGCTGGGGTCCCGAACACCTCTCCAGGACCCCGCTCTACCAGACCTTCCTCGCCGTCCAGAACCCGGACTTCCCCCTCGTCCTGGTCCTCGCGTACACCGTGCTCGCACTGCCCTTCGTCTACCGCTCCCTCGACGCGGGACTGCGCGCCGTCGACGTGCCGACCCTGGTCGAAGCCGCCCGCAGCTGTGGCGCGAGCTGGCCCTACGTGGTCCTGCGCGTGATCCTGCCGAACCTGCGGACCGCCCTCGCCGGAGCCGCCTTCCTCACGCTGGCCCTGGTCCTCGGCGAGTTCACCATCGCCTCGCTGCTCGGCTTCCAGCCGTTCGCCGTGTGGATCGTGTCGATCTCCGGAGCACACGCCCGGATGTCGGTGGCCGTCTCCGTCCTCAGCCTCCTCATCACCTGGTTGTTGCTGCTCCTCCTCTCCCGGGCGGGCACCGCCCCCGCTACCGTGTCTTCCGGGACCACGCGTCACTCCCGTACCTCCCGCACCTCCGGCAAGGAGTCCTGACCCGCATGTCCCTCACCCTTCCCGAGGCCAGGAAGTCCGTGGAAAGCGAACCGTCCCCCGGCGGAGCGCGCGTCGAATTCCGCGGCCTGCGCCGGGCGTTCGGCTCCACCGTCGCCCTCGACGGACTCGACCTCACCATCGAGCCCGGCGAACTCGTCGCCCTGCTCGGCCCGTCGGGCTGCGGCAAGACCACCGCGCTGCGCGTCGTCGCCGGCTTCGAACAGCCCGACTCCGGCGAAGTCCTCCTCGACGGACAGGACATCACGCGGATCCCGGCCAACCGCCGCGACGCCGGCATGGTGTTCCAGTCGTACAGCCTCTTCCCGAACCTCAGCGCCCGCGACAACGTGGCCTTCGGGCTGCGCGTCCGCAAGGTCGGCGCGGCCGCGCGCCGCGAGCGCGCCGCCGAACTCCTCGACCTGGTCGGCCTGCCCGACCACGGCGACCGCTACCCGCACCAGATGTCCGGCGGGCAGCAGCAGCGCGTCGCGCTCGCCCGCGCCCTCGCCCTGCGCCCCCGCGTCCTGCTGCTGGACGAGCCGCTCTCCGCGCTCGACGCGAAGGTGCGGGCCGGCCTGCGCGAGGAGATCCGCCGGCTCCAGCTCTCCCTGGGCATCACCACCGTGTTCGTCACGCACGACCAGGAGGAGGCCCTGTCCATGGCCGACCGGGTCGCCGTGCTCAACGCGGGCCGCCTGGAGCAGTGCGCCGCCCCGGCCGAGCTGTACGAGCGGCCCGCGACCCCCTTCGTCGCCGAGTTCGTCGGCACCATGAACCGGCTCCCCGGACGGCTGTCCGGCTCCGGGACGGTGGAAGTGGCCGGCTCCCGGCTGCCGGTGGACGGCCCGGCGCCCTCGACCCCCGAGGTCGAGGTCCTCGTACGCCCCGAGAACATCACGGTGACGGCGGACGCGCAGGGCGCGGCCACCGTCGTATCGGCCTCGTTCTTCGGATCGGTGACCCGGCTCCACCTGGACCTGCCCGACGGCATCCGCATCAAGGCAGACCTGCCCTCCCGCGATGCCGGAGCCCTGGGACCGGGCGCACGGGCCGCCGTGGGACTCGCCGAGCGCCCCGTCCTCGTCGTCGCCGCCGCGACCGCCTCGATTTCACCATCAGCCACAGCTTCAGGGGATGCCCCATGACCGCACTCGCCGCCGTCCTCTTCGACATGGACGGCACCCTCGTCGACACCGAGGTCCTGTGGTGGCAGACCACCGTGGAGATCGCCGCGGACCTGGGGTACGCACTGACCGACGCCGACGCCCCCGAGGTGGTCGGCCGGGCGGTGGAGGACACCGCCGCGCACCTCGTACGGGTCGCCCGTGCGGGAGAGGTCCAGGAAGTGGCGCGGGCCCTGACCGACAGCTTCTTCGGCCGGGTCGACGAGGGCGCGCCGATCCGGCCCGGCGCGCAGCGGCTGTTGACCGCCCTGGAGGCGGAAGGCATACCGTTCGCGCTGGTCAGCGCCTCGCCGCGGGTGGTCGTGGACTCGGTGGTGGGCGGTTCACTGGCCCACGTCCCCTTCGCCTTCACCCTGTCCGCCGACGACACGTCCCTGACGAAGCCGCACCCGGACCCCTACCGGGCCGCCGCCGCGCGCCTCGGCGCGGAGCCGCACAGCTGCGTGGCGGTCGAGGACTCCCCGGACGGCGCGGCCTCGGCGGAGGCGGCCGGCTGCGCCGTCCTGGTGGTCCCGTCCCTGCTGGAGGTCCCCACCACGCCGGTACGCACCTTCGCGCCCTCCCTCTCGGAGGTCACCCCGGCCACCCTGCGGGCCTGCCTGGCCGCACCGCTGGGGGTCTGACGCGGCCGGGCCCCGGCCTGACGTGGCCGGGGCCCGGCAAGATCCGAAAGGGACGGCCTAGACCCCCAGGTCGAGCAGGCTCAGGATCCCCTCCGCGTAGGCGGCCGACTCGGAGCCCGGGCACCGGGTCGCCGCATCGCGCAGCCCGGGCGCGCAGGCGCGGATGTGCGCGGCGCACTGGCCGTACAGACCCGCCTCGTGCGAGGAGCCGTCGTCCTCGGCGCCGAGGAGGCGCAGCAGGGCCCACAGCAGGCCCTCGCGCGTCGCCTGCCGGGGCGGGCCGGCGGCCCAGACGGCCATCAGGACCCCGCACACCGCCGGGGCGGGAGCCCGTAGCACGCCGGCCTGGAAGGCGTGGCCCTCCAGGGCACGGAACGCGGCCGGGTGTCCCTCGGCCGCGTCCCACAAGGTGTCCGGCAGATGACCGAGATGCCCCGCCGGACGGCCGCAGCCGCATTCGATGGAGTCCCAGTCGTGCCGGGCGATCTCCCGGGCCACCGCGTCGGGCACCAGCGGACTGGTGCGGGGCTGCTTATCCGTCGTTCTCACGGGAGAAGTATGGGATCAGGCCGGTGGCCAGTCCATACCGGCCCGCCCGAACGGAGCCGGTGGGAGCCGGTGGGATCAGCCGCCGTGTCCCTGGCAGCCGCAGCCCTTCGCCGCGGCCCGCGGCAGGCCCTCCGTGAACTCGCTCTGCGAGAACACCGCCAGGACGGTCGCCGGCTCCGTACCGTGGTTGGCCAGGGTGATCTCCTTGCCGGCCGGCAGCATCGCGAAGGTGCCCGCCGTCACCGTCTTGGCGCCGCACCCGCACGAGGCCTCCACCGTTCCGGCGACACCCGTGAGCAGCAGCTCGGACGTCCCGTGCGCGTGGGCCGGGATCGTCCCGCCGGCCGGCACCTGGATCCGGACGGCGGCGAGCGCGCGGAACGGACCGCCCGCGGGGTCGAGACGCAGTACCGGGCTGCCCGCGGCGGTGTCGGGGGTGGTGTCGATGGTCATGCCGAACATGGGTGGTTCCTCTGCACGTTGGTGCGCGGCTCCCGCCGCGCGGGCCGGGCCACGGCCACCGGTCCTTCCGGTCACGCTTCGAATTTAGACGACGGACATCATCTCAATGCCGGGTGGAACGTCCCGACCTCCCGGGCCTTTCGCCCCGCCCGGGCCGTGACAGGCTGACCCGGTGAACGAGGCACCGCGCGAACCAGCACCCAGGACACCGCTCTACCTCAAGGTCGCCGCGGACCTGCGGACCGCCATCACCGCGGGGGAGTACGGATCCGGTGCGCGACTGCCCGCCGAGGACGAACTCGCCCGCCGCTACGGAGTCTCCAGGGGTACGGTGCGCCAGGCCCTCGCCGCCTTGCGGACCGACGGGCTGATCACCTCGCGGCGCGGCACCCGCCGGGTCGTCCTCGGCGGCGGCGCGGGGGAGGCCGGCCGGGTCGCGGAACTCCGCAGCTTCACCCGGTGGGCCCGCTCCCTCGGCGAGGACCCCGGAGGCCGGACCGTCACCGTGGACCGGGGCGAAGCCGGCGCCGAGGAGGCGGAGCAGCTGCGGATCGCCGCCGGCGCCCCCGTGTACCGAGTCCTGCGGCTGCGCACCCTGTCCGGTACCCCCGTGATGGTGGAGCGCACGACGTACCCGGAGCCGGTCGGCGCCCTGGTCGCCGCCATGCCCCCGGACACGGTCTCGTACTCCGAGCAACTCGCCCGGCACGGAGTCCTGTTCGCCGACGCCCACCACACCATCGACATCACCGCCGCCGACGCGGACGACGCCCGGCTGCTGGGCTGTCCGCGGGGCGAGGCCCTCCTGCGCGAACGACGCCGCTCCACCGACCCGGCCGGAACCCCGCTGGAATGGTCCCAGGACCGCTACCTCCCGGGAACGGTGGCCTTCACCGTCCACACCACCGCCGCCGGCGCACTGGGCCGACTGCTCACCCCCTGATCAGGCGTTCTCGATCAGCAGGGCCTCCAGCAGGGGCCGGAAGTGGGCGAAGTCGGGGGTGGGCAGGTCGGGGTCCTTGGCCCGTTCGTCCCAGCGCCGGACGGCCACCGCGTCGGCCGAGCCCGGGAGCGCCTCGAAGGCGCGCGCCTGTTCGGCGGTCATGGGGCCGCCCTGGACGCGCAGGGTGTGTACGGAGGCCTCGGAGAGCAGGGCGAAGTAGCCCGGCTCGACCGTGCAGAGGTAGCGCTTGGCGGCCACGTGCAGCCGGACCGGGTCGGTCACCTCCGGCCCGAACCACCGGGCCAGCCAGTCGGCGCCGGTGTGGCTGTGCCGGTTGTCCCGGCCGCCCTCCATCAGGTCGCGGCCGGTCACGGTTCCGTGGAAGTGCCCGATGTCGTGCAGCAGCGCGGCCGCCACCAGGTGCGCGGGGGCCCCGGCGGCCTCGGCGAGGGCCCCGGCCTGCAGCATGTGCCCGGCCTGGGTGACGGCCTCGCCGAAGTACTCGGCGCTGCCCTCGCCCTCGAAGAGGCGGGCGAGCGCATCGACGGGGCCGGAGGAGCCGGAGGAGCCGGCGGTGTCGTGGGCGTTCATGCGGAGGCTCCTTCGCGGCGCAGGACGGCGAGGGTGGAGAGCAGCCCGTCGAGATCGGCGTACGTGCCCTGGAGGTGGCGTCCCCCCGATTCGGCGAAGGCGGTACGGGCGTGCAGCAGACGGGTGTTGTCGAAGACCACGCAGTCCCCGGGCGCGAGCCGGAAGCCGAGCCGGAGCGCGGGCCGTTCCAGCAGCTCGCCGAAGAGGCGGTAGGCCGCGTAGAACTCCTCCAGTACGGCGGCCGGTTGGTGCAGCGTGGAGATGGAACGGTTGTTGAAGCGGACCTCGCGGATCCGCCCGAGCGGGTCCACCCCGATCAGCGGCCGGTGGGCCCGCAGTTCGCAGCGCGCGTCGGCGAAGGCGAACTCCACCGGGACACGGGTCAGCACCTCGAAGGCCTCCGGTTCCCGCTCGCGCAGCAGCGCGGCGGCGTGGAACCCGTCGACCAGTCCGGAGTCGCCCCCGCGGGCCTCGTTGCGCAGGCAGTGCAGCAGTTGGATGGTCGGTACGGGATCCCGGTAGGGATTGTCGGTGTGCGGGGTGATCAACGCACCGGTGAACGCGAGGTTGTTGGGGTCGGCCTCCACGCGGACCTCGAAGAGCTCCCCGTAGTTGGTCTCGCGCACGAAGCCGAAGGTGCGGGCCACGTCCAGCACCATCCGGTCCCGGCACGGAACCTCCCGCAGGAGGGCGAAGCCCAGCCGGGCCACGCTGTCGAGGACCTGCTCGCGGACCTCGCGGGAGCCGGTGTACGCGTCCCAGCCGGCCTGCGGGATCCGCCCGTCCAGGTCTCCCGCGGCCCACAGCTCCTTGTCCGCCTCGGTCCGTCCGTCCCCGGCCGCGCGGTACGCCGGTCCGTCCGGGGCGTGGTCGTCGAGCCACCGGGCCGGGTACAGGGAGCGGTGGCCGTCCGGCCGCCACTCCACTTCCCAGCCGGGCCCGCCGTCGGGGGCGGGCGCTTCGCGCACGGCGGCGACGGCCAGTCCGGCGGGCAGCTCGGTGATCTGGAACAGCTTCTGACCGGTGCGCGGGTCACGGCACTCGGCGCAGGGGCAGTTGTCGCGCAGCCAGGGCGCGGGCGGGCGGGTGATCGCCGGTACGGACATCGTGGCTCCTGTGTCAGGCTCCGGGAAGTTGTATATACAACTTCGGCATGCCTCGCAGGGTGGCAGGACCAGGTGACCGGAAGATGGCGCACGGGTGACCGGAACCGGATCGCGGCGCCGTCCGTCCGAGACCGCAGGTGACGGAGCGAGAAGTGTGGGGGAGACGGTGCGAGCGACACGGGCGCGGACGACGAGGGTGCGGACCGCGAGGGTGCGGTGGAGGACCGCGAGGTGGAGGCGGAGGACGCGGGTGGTCCTGTGGCTCAGGCGAAGGATGGGACTCCTGCTGCTCGCGGTACTCGCGACCCAGCTGGGATCCCTCGTGGGCCCGGCCTACGCCTGCGGCTGCGGGGCCATGGTCCCCGACGGCACCTCGCGGATCGGAGTCTCCCGGGAAGCCTCGGTGGTCCGCTGGGACGGCAGGACCGAACAGGTGGCGATGCGGTTCACCGTCGGCGGCGACGCCAAGCGGGCCGCCTGGGTCATGCCGGTACCGGGGCGGGCCACGGTCCGCCTCGGCGACGCCGCGCTGTTCTCGAACCTGGTGGACCTGACCGGACCCGAGTACCGCACCCGCACCCACTTCTGGCCCCGCCGCGGGGACTGGCCCCTCGACTCCGGCCGGGGCGACGCGGCCGGCGCGGCCCCGCCCGGCAGCGCCGAGGCGCAGGTCGGCGTCATCGGGCGGGAACGGCTCGGCGACTTCGACGTGGCCCGCCTGACCGCGACCGACCCCGAGGCGCTGGGCGACTGGCTCGAAGCCAACGGGTTCCTGCTCCCGGACCGGCTCTCCGCCGAGCTGGAGCCGTACGTGGCCCAGCACTGGGAGTACGTCGCCGTACGCCTGGCCCCCCGCGAGCCGGGAGCCGTCCTGCGCGGTACCCTGGACCCGCTCCTGATCCGCTTCGAGAGCGACCGGCTCGTCTACCCGATGCGGCTGTCGCGCCTGGCCGCCACCGCCCAGTCCCTGGGCCTGTACGTCCTGGCGGAGCACCGCATGGAACCCGTCTCCGCGATCGGCGGCAACGCGCCCGAGGTGACCTTCGCCGGGCGGATCACCCCGACGGGGCCGGTCGCCGAATTCGCGGGCGCGGAGCCGGTGTTCCTGACGGCGATCGACCAGAGCTTCCCGGTCCCGTCCCGGATCGACGGCGACCACGAACTGCGCGCCGCCGCCGGGGACGCCCCGTACCGCCGGGTCGAGTACACCGACGAGCTGCTCACGGCCGGCGGCGTCCCGGCCTGGATCCTCGCGCTCGGCGGCGTGCTCGCGGCGGCGTCGCTGGTGGCCGTCCTGACCGCGCTGCGGCTGAGCCGCGGCCGGGCGTCCGCCGGGCCGGGACGCTCCCAGGCGTAACCGCCTAGCCGCGGCCGGAAACCGGCGGGCGGGGGACCGGCCTTACGCGGCCCGCCGGCGGGTGCGCGCACGGCCCGCGGTCCGGCCGGCCTCCCGGGCCAGTGCCGGGGCACAGAGCCACCAGGCGACCAGCCCGGCTCCGACACCGGCCACCGCTCCGGCGGCGGTGTCGCTGAGCCAGTGCGCGTGCAGCCAGGTGCGGCTCCACATCATGGCCACCGTGAACACCGCGCCGCCGATCCACCACGCCCGGCGCCGGGCGGCCGGGACGAGGAGCGCGCCGACGATGACGACCAGGAGCGCCGCACCGGCCGCGTGTCCGGAGGGGAAGGAGCCGTGGTCGACCCGGACCAGCGGGTTCTCCGGGCGCGGCCGGTCCACCAGGTGCTTGAGGCCCTGTACGACGAGCATGTTCCCGGCCATGTAGACCACGAAGAGGAACCCCGCCGACACCCAGCGCCGCCGGACGAGCAGGAAGACGAGGAGGGCGAGCGGGACGACGGAGCCCAGCGGTCCCCCGAACCAGTTCAGCAGCGCGGCGACCACGGAGGGCAGCCCCTCGTGCGGTCCGCCCATCCAGGACAGCCAGCGGTCGTCGAGGGCCTGGAAGGGCGGCCGGTCGACGTCGCTCCGCACGACGAGCCCGAGCGCGGCGGCGGCTCCGAGCAGGGCGGTTCCGAGGGTGAGGGTGCCGGTGCTCCGGCTGCCCCGGTCCGTCGCGGACGCGGGTGCGCCGGCTTCGAGGAGTGGGTCGACGGGGATCGTGGACATGGCTGTGCTGCCTCTCGCGGCGGGTGGAGAAAGCGGGGGAGGTGAGGGGAACGAGGGGAGGGGCGGGGAGGGGTGGGGCAGGGAGGAGGGAATTGCCGGCGCAGGGGATGTGGCGGGTTTCGTGTGGCCACATCGCGTGCTTACACGTGTAATCAAGGAATGTAGCCATGCCCACCGCGCACCACAAGCCCTCGCGACCGGCGGCCCGACGGTTTCCGCAGGCCGGTGGTCCGGCTGCCCGTCGGCTCGGCTGCCCCGCAGCCCCGCAGCCCCGCTGCCCCGTAGCCCCGTAGCCCCGCTCAGGTCCGCGCGTCGGCCCCCGGCCGGATGATCGTGATCCCGGGTCCCCGCGCGGTCCCCATCGCCGCCAGTGCGGCCGGTGCCCCGTCCAGCGGGATGGTGGAGGTGACCAGCAGATCGGGTCGCAGCGCTCCGGAGCGGACCAGTTCCATCATCGGCGGGTACGCGTGCGCCGCCATGCCGTGGCTGCCGAGGACCTCCAGCTCCCAGCCGATGATCCGCTCCATCGGCAGCGCCACGGCCCCCTGCGCCGTGGGAAGCAGCCCGACCTGTACGTGCCGTCCGCGCCGGCGCAGCCCGGACACCGACGCCGCGGCCGTGGCCGGGGAACCCAGCGCGTCGAGGGACAGGTGCGCACCGCCGCGCGTCACCTCCCGTACGGCGTCGGCCGCGTCGGCCCGCCCGGGATCCACGCAGTGCGCGGCCCCGAAGGCGCGCGCCAGCTCCAGCGCCGCCGGTGCGGTGTCCACGGCCACCACCCGGGCTCCCGCCGCCACGGCGATCATCACGGCCGACAGCCCCACACCGCCGCAGCCGTGCACGGCGACCCACTCGCCCGGCGCCACCCGCCCCTGCGCGACGACGGCCCGGAAGGCCGTCGCGAACCGGCAGCCCAACCCGGCCGCGGTGGCGTACGAGAGCTCCTCGGGCACCGCCACCAGGTTGACGTCCGCGTGCTGCAGGGCCACGTACTCGGCGAAGGACCCCCAGTGCGTGAATCCGGGCTGCGTCTGCCGCACGCACACCTGGTGCTGCCCCGCGGCGCACTCGGCGCAGCTTCCGCACGCGCAGACGAACGGCACCGTCACCCGGTCACCGGTACGCCAGTTGGCGACTCCCCGCCCCACCGCCTCGACCACACCGGCCAGTTCGTGGCCCGGCACGTGCGGGAGCGTGATGTCCGGATCGTGCCCCATCCACCCGTGCCAGTCGCTGCGGCACAGCCCCGTCGCCTCGACCCGTACGACCACCCCGCCGTCGGCCGGCACCGGATCGGGCACGTTCCGCACCTCGCCGGGCTCCCCGTACCGCTCGAACACCACCGCGCGCACACCGACCGCCTCCACTCGCCTGATCCGTCCGACAGGCCCTTGTCGGCCCCGGGCCCGGATGCAAAGCTGCCGGGACGACCACCACACACCATCAGGGGGACCCCATGACCCGCAAGACGACCCGCAAGCGCGCCACGGCGGTTGCCGTGTCCGTCCTGCTCGCCCTCACCGTCACCGCCCTCGGCGCGAGCGCTTCGGCGTACGCGGCCGCGGGCGACAAGAAGGTCGAGGTCATCAAGTAGCGGACCCGGGAGCCGGACCGGCTCCAGGGCCGGCTCCCGGTGTTCTCCGTACACTGGCGGGCATGGTAAGCCGCATCAGTGAGCTGGTCATCGACTGTGCCGACCCCGAGCGCCTCGCCGCGTTCTGGAGCGAGGCCCTCGGCTACGTGGAACTCGGCCGGGAGGACGACGGGAGCATCGAGATCGGGCCGCCCGTCGCCGGCTTCGGAGGTCCGCAGCCCACGCTCATCCTCAGCCCGAGCAGCGACCCGCGCAGCGGGAAGCTCCGCCTGCACATCGACGTCAGCCCCGTCGACCGCGACCAGGACGCCGAGCTGGAGCGCCTGCTCGCGCTCGGCGCCCGCCCGGCCGACGTCGGCCAGACCGGCGCCGAGAGCTGGCACACCCTGGCCGACCCGGAAGGCAACGAGTTCTGCCTCCTGCGCACCCGGCTGCAACCCCTCTGACCGTCCTCGACCCGGGGCCTGCCCACGGAGGCCCCGCGGGCAGGGCGTGTCTGCCCTAGGACGGCTTGGCAGAGGACCAGGCGGTGACGGTCACCTTGCTGTCGCAGAAGGCGAACACGCCGTCGTCCATGGAGATCTGGTGCTTCCCGGCGCCGAGTACGCCGATGACCGCCGTCGGGTAGGTGGCCGGGGTCGCGCCGGACTCGCAGTAGCCGTCCGCCTCGCCCTGGACCTGGACGAAGGTGAGCTTCGTCCAGGCGCGGGCGCCCGGGGCCAGCACCGGGTCGGTGGCGGCGGGGCCGGTGTGGGTGGTGGCCAGCGGCTTGTTCTTGTCCGGCGAGCCGTTGCCCGCCGCCGCGACCGTGGGGTACCCGTACACCTTGCAGGGGGACGCGGAGGTGTTGGTGACGGAGACGACGGCGGCCCCGGTCCCCGTGCCCGGCGGGCGGACGTCGGCCTGGTGGCCCTCGGAGACCTTGATGTCGTCCACCGTGCAGGGCTTCTTCGTCTCGCCCCCGGCACCGCCGGTCGTGCCGCCCTTGTCGCCGCCGGTGGGCGTGGCCTCGGCCGGTTGCGAGGGCGCGGACGAGGCGGACGGAGCGGACGGTGCCGACGGAGCGGCGGCCCCGCCGCCGTCGCCGGTCGGCGTACAGCCCGTCATCAGGGCCGCGGCCGCCAGCACCGTCGCCAGAGCCGCCGCGGTCCGGCCGAAGCCTGCTGTGTACTGCATTGGGTGCTCCCCGAGGTTCACGACCGGTCCGGCACCGGCACTCGCGTGCAGGAACACGGCTCCTTGTCCCGAGCAGGTTCCCGCCGCGCCCCGCTGTGGCGGTTCCGTGACGCGCCCATGACGCACGACGGTCACCCCGGCGCCGTACACGGGGCCCTGCATCGAGGCGCTGCGGACCACGACGGTCGGATGACCATCCCGCGCCCGGTGCGCCTGCGCCTCAGCGGCAGCCCACTGCCACCACGAACACGACCGTCACACCGGTCAGCCCGCCCTGGCGCCATGCCACACGCACGGCGCCGGGGTCGGCACCCCGATGATCCAATCGAAACGGCCCGGCCCGCGCCCGCGTCCTAGCCCTTCGCGCGGCTCAGGGCCAGGTCGGCCAGGGCCTCGGGGGCGCCGGGCTGGTCGCGGACGCCGGGGAAGGCGTTGACGTCCACGATCAGCGGGGAGCCGTCGGCCGTGGCGATGATGTCCACGCCGTAGACGTCCAGGGAGTAGAGCGCGCCGACCCGGCGGGTCAGCTCGGCCCAGCCCTGCGGGAGCCGGGGCAGCGGCAGGGTGGGGCCGCGGCCCTCCGGGGAGAGTTCCGAGCGGCGCACCGCCGCGAAGACGCGGTCGCCGATGGCCCAGAGCTTGTGGTCCCAGCCGCTGTTCGGGGCGAAGTCCTGCACCACGACCGGCTCGTCGGGCCAGGTGGCCGCCAACTCCCCGAGTTCCGAGGCGTCGTCGACCCTGGCCACGAGGTCCTGGCGGCGGCTGTGGCGGCTCTTGACGACGACGGGGGAGTCCAGCGAGACCCCGGCCGCCCACCGCGCGAGCGTGCCGACGGTACGGGTTCCCGCGAACGGCAGCCCGGCCCCGACCGCCAGCTCCGCCATCAGGGTGCGGTCCTGGCAGAGCGTGGTCGCCGCGCCGGAGTTCACCACCGGCGCCCCGAGCCGCTCCAGGTGCCGGGCCAGTTCCAGCCCGGGCGGGGTGTGCGCCTTGAGGAGGTACACGTCGGCCGGGGTGTCCACGGCCGCGTCCGGTGAGCCGGGATCCAGCAGTTCCACCCCGTGCCCGTCGGCCCGCAGGAGACCGGCCGCCGCAGAGAGCAGCGGGTGCCCGGGATTGTCCGTGATCAGGCCGATCCTCATACGGGCTCTCCCGTCGGGGCCGTCGGGGCCGTGGGGGAGGTAGGGGCGGCCGGGGCCACGGAGGCAGTGGCGGCGGCGGTGGCGACCGTGGCGGCCGTGGACTGGAGGGGGATCGACACCTCCTGTCCGGACCGGCGCAGGAGGGCGGACCCGATGCCGGGGCAGGGCCGGGCCCCGGTACCCCGCGCGAGGTCCAGTACCGCGCGGGCCACCCGGGCCGCCGCGTCGGGGACCTGACGGAAGCTCGGGAAGTCGTTCACGTCCACGACCACCGGCCCGTCGGGCCCCAGCAGCACGTCCACCCCGTACAGGTCGAGCCCGTACACCTCCCCGACCCGCGCGCCGATCTCGGCGATCTCCGCGGACAGCGGGACGAGGCGCTCCGGGACGGAGGTGTCCGGGTGCAGGGGGGAGCGGCGCTCGGTGGCGAAGAGTTCCCCGCCGACCGCGTACACCTTGAGGTCGGTGCCCGAGTTCGGGACGTACGGCTGGGCGACGAGCATGCCCTCGCCGGCCAGTTCGGGGAGCATCGCGGCCAGCCGCTCCGGCGAGGAGACCAGGTGCACGGCCCGCCCCGAGCTGCCGTCGGCGGGCTTGACGACCAGCGGGTACTCCGACGCCGGTATCTGCGCGAGCAGTTCCGGCCGGGCAGCGGCGTAGGTCGGCGGCAGCGGGAGTCCCCGGCCGCGTCCGATGGCGGCGGCCAGCGCCTTGTCCCGTACGCCCCGGATCGCGCGGGCGTCGTTGACGGTGGTCGCCCCGGCCGCGGCGGCGGCTTCGAGCAGGGTCAGCCCCGGCCCGCCGGACACCGTCTTCAGGACCCAGGCGTCATGGGCGCCGGCGTCGACCGCCTCGCTCATCCGCAGCAGCGACCCGCCCGGCCTGAGCACGTCCACGTGGTGGCCCCAGGACTTCAATTGCCGGACCACCTCGTTCGGCATGCCGTCGTGGCGGTAGTGCTCCTCCACCAGGAAGCAGAGCCTCATGGATCTTCCTCATATTCCCCGGACGTCCGCCGATCCCGTCCGGCGAGTTGTGACGTCACAGGATGTCATGGGCCGCAATGTGCCGATCGGTCCGTGCGGGGAGGAGCTGACACCGGCCCCGGGCCGTCGGTTACGACTCCTCTCGTGACTCACCGTCAACCGCGTGAGGGGCCCCGGTGGCAAACCGTGCCACCGCCGGCGCGTAGTCTGCCCGGGGTCCGTCGTGCGGCCGCCGACCGGCGAGCCCAACGGCTGTGGGTGGAGGGGCAGAAGACTGCCCGGGCCCCGACTACGGCGCAACCCCCGCAGCTCTTGTCCGGACGACCCCGGCCGGGCAGTGAGCAGCCGATTCCGCAACGCGGCCCACCCGTGGGCCGCCCCACCCGTGGACTGCGGGCTCCCACCCTCGCCACCCCCACCCTCGCCACCCCTGCCCCGGCCATGCCCGTGTCCGGGCATGCACCCCAGGAGCACTCCCATGTCCCACCCTCCCTACAACTCCCATGAGCAGCCGCCTCCGGGCCCTGCCTACGGCTACCCCGGCCCCCTGCCGCCCCCGCCGGAGGGGCCGCCTCCCCGCCGGCCCCTCAGTCCTGGTCAGCGCGTCGGCCTGAGCGGCTGCGGCATTCTCGTCGCCGGCTTCGTGGTCCTCGTCGTCGCGGGCATGGCGTGGGGGCCGGAGACGGTGACCAAGGTCAAGGAGAAGCCGGTTCCCGGGCCGACCGTCACGGTCACCGCCGCCGCGGCCCCCGCGGTCACCGTGACCGCGTCGCCGCCGCTCCTGCCGCCGGGGATCCCGCAGCTCACCGGCGGGACGTGGAAGGACGCACTGACCCGGACGGTCAAACTGGAGGCCCGCAGCGCCTATGTGGACGTGCAGCTCCCCGCCGATCCCGCGGCGTGGAAGGTGTGCGGGCAGGAGGGTGCGCCCGTCGACGGCGCTGCCGCCGCCGTCGTCCTGCACCTCGCCGAGACGACCTGTCCGGCCAAGATCGGCGACCGGCTCACCCCGGAACCCGCCCCCACACCGCCGCCGGCGCAGGCTCCGGACGACAAGCCCGCCACCAACGACAGCACCGGTGGTTCGGCAACCGGCGGCAGCGGATCGACGGGCGGCGCATCCTCCAGCGGCGGATCCTCCGGCAGCGGCGGCACCACGGGCGGCTCCACCGGCGGCAGTTCCTCCCGGGTCGTCCACCCCGGATCGTTCTGCTCGCCCGCCGGCGCGGCCGGTGTGACCGAGGCGGGCACACCGATGGTGTGCGGCCCGGGGTCCGACGGCCGCAACCGCTGGAAGAGGTCCTGAGTGCCTCCGCGCGTACCGCGGCCGTGGGCCGCATGCCGAGACGCTCGCGAACTCCCTTCCGTTCAAAAGGTCACAGAAGAACCCTTACTGGTCGCGGTTGACTGGAAAACTTGTCAGAGGCTGCCCAAAACGATCAACAACTCTCCTATAGTGATGCCTCGTTGCCAGGAACCTTCTCCTCCATTTACGCCCGGTATGAGGCTTTGATTGATGACGGCGTCGCCCTCCCCCCTTCGCCCCTCCGCGCTGGCCCTGCTGATCACCGCAGTCGCCGGTGGCGCGCTCACCACGGCGGCGGTGGCCGCGGCCCCGGCGTCCATCGCCACCGCACTCGGCTGGTTCGCCGGCGCGGGCGTCCTGCTGCTCTCGGTCGCGGCCTTCGCCGTCACCTGGGGCGCGCGCACCTCACGGATCCAGCGCGGCCGGATCACCGGCCTGAGCACCGAACTGATGGCCCGTGACGCGCACATCGCCCGGCTGATCGCCGACGCGACCCGTGACGCGGCCGCGCACACCGCCGAACGCTCCCGTCTCACCGGCGAACACACCGCCGAACTGGCGCACCTGACCGCTGAGCACGCCGCCGCGCTCGATCACCTGGCGGGCGTGCACGCCGCCGAACTCGACAGCCTGGCCGCCGCCCAGAACGCCTCCCGCGAGCGGCTCGGCGGAGAGCTGCGCCGCGCCGAGTCCGGCCGGGCCGCCGCCATGGCCGCCGCCGCCAACGCCGCCGGGCGGATGCAGGCCCTGGCCACGGGGATGCTCGCGGACCTGCGCGACATGGAGCACCGGCACGCCGACGAGGACGTCCTCGGCGACCTGCTCCACCTCGATCACCGCACCGCCCAGGCCGGCCGCCTCGCCGACTCCATCGCCGTCCTCACCGGGGCCCGTTCGGGCCGCCGCTGGGCGAAGCCGATCGTCATGGAGTCGATCCTGCGCGGCGCGATGGGCCGCATCGGCAGCTACCAGCGGGTCAGGCTCCACTCCACCAGTGACGCCGCCGTCGCCGGGCACGCGGCCGAGGGCGTCATGCACGCGCTCGCCGAACTCCTCGACAACGCCGCCAACTTCTCCCCGCCGACCGCCGAGGTCCACGTCTACGTGGAGGAGGTGCCGTCCGGGATCGTCATCACCGTCGAGGACAGCGGCCTCGTCATGAGCGAGGTCCAGCTGCGCCGCGCCGAACAGGCCGTGACCGCCGCCTCCCTGGACCTGGCCGGACTCTCCGGGACCCGGCTCGGCCTCGCCGTCGTCGGCCGGCTCGCCCGCAAGCACGGACTGACCGTCTCCTTCCGGCCCTCCGCCCGCGGCGGTACGGGCGCCCTGATGATGCTCCCGCAGGAGCTCATCAGCCGGACGCCCGCGGACGCCCCCGCCGCGCCGCTCGCCGTGCCGGCGCAGCCGTCCGCCCGGGTCGCGCCGAAGGCACCCGCCGTGCCCGCAGCGCCCGCCGCGCCCGAGCCCGAGCCCGAGGCCGTGCACGACACCGCCGTCGGCCGGGAAGACGCCGTCCGCGCGCAGGACCGTACGGCAACGGACGCCGGGGCCGCGGACACCGGCGCAGCCGGCACCGGTGGTGCCTCCGAATCCACCGGCGAGCACCCGCACTTCGGCGACAGCGGCCTGCCCCAGCGCCGCCGCGGCCGGACCATGGCGGCGGCCCACCCCGAGGGCGCCGACGGCGCGGGCACCGATCCCCGTACGGCCCCGGCCACCGCGACCGGCGGGGCCTCCCGGTCGGCCGCGCGGTTCGGCAGCTTCCGCCAGGCCGTCCGCGGCGCGGCAGCACCGGGCGCGGGTCCGGACGGGGTTCCGGACGCGGCGGCACCGGGCGCGGCAGCCGCCGGAACCGCGGCCGGAGCCCCGGGCGGCCCCGGCGAAGAGCAGCAGCCCGCGCACACCCCAGACCCGGAAGGCAACACGCGATCATGACCGGCTTCACCACCGACGAGACGCTCAACTGGCTCCTGGAAGGCCTCCTGGAGCGCACACCGGGCGCCCGCCACGCCCTCGTGCTCTCCCGCGACGGCCTCAAGCTGTGCCGCACGCCCGAGCTCTCCGTCGACCAGGCCGACCAGCTCGCCGCGATCGCCGCCGGCATCCAGAGCCTGTCCCACGGGGCGTCCATCGAGTTCGGCGACGGCACCGGCGGAGTCCGCTCCGCCATGGCCGAGTTCTACGGCGGGATCCTCTTCATCGTCGAGGCCGGCGAGGGAGCGCACCTCGCGCTCGTCGCGGGCGAGGACGCCGACGCGGGACTCGTCGGCCACAACATGTCCGAACTGGTCGAGCAGCTCGGCGAACACCTCATCGCCAGGCCCCGGGGATGAGCCGGACCCGGCCGGGCCGGGACGATTCGCCGGACCGGCTCTACACCCTCACCGGTGGCCGCAGCCGCTCCGGCTCGGACGTCTTCGACCTGGTCACCCTGGTCGTCGCCGAAAGCGATCCGGCGCCCGGCATGCAGTCCGAGCACGCGGCGATCCTGCGGATGTGCCAATTCCCGACGGCCGTCGTGGAGATCGCCGCCGAGCTCGCCCTGCCGGTGTCGATCGTACGGATCCTGCTGGCCGACCTGCTCGCCACCGGACGGATCCGCGCCCGGCACCCGCGTACGGCGAACTCGGCGTACAGCCATACCGACCCCGACATCCTGGAGCAGGTGCTCGTTGGACTCCGCAATCTCTGACGCGACGATCCCCGAAGCCGCGTCGCCGGCGGGCGCAGCGCCCGCCGCGGTCGAACCGCTCCGGCCCCGACAGGCCCTGCGCAGCACGGCCGACAACGGACTGAAGATCGTCATCGTGGGCGGTTTCGGCGTGGGCAAGACCACGATGGTCCGCTCGGTCAGCGAGATCCGCCCGCTGAACACCGAAGAGACCATGACCAAGGCCGGCGAGGCCGTGGACGACACCGACGGGATCGCCGGGAAGAGCGCCACCACCGTGGCCTTCGACTTCGGGCGCATCACCCTCGACGCCCGCAACGTGCTCTACCTGTTCGGCGCCCCCGGCCAGGAGCGGTTCTGGTTCCTGTGGGACCGGCTCTTCTCCGGCACCCTCGGCGCCGTCGTCCTCGTCGACACCCGGCGCCTGGCGGACTCCTGGTACGCCATCGACCGGCTCGAACACCACGGCACGCCCTTCGTCGTGGCCTGCAACGACTTCGGCGGCCCCGAGCACACCCCGGAACAGATCCGGGCCGCCCTCGACCTGCCGGACACCATCCCGCTGGTGTTCTGCGACGCACGCTCCCGGGAGTCCAGCAAGCAGGTCCTGATCTCCCTCGTCCAGCACCTCCAGACGGCCGCGCTGTCGCACGCCCGGCCGAGCCGCCAGCCGAGCCCCCTGTCCCAGACCCCGGAGCCCACCCCGTGACCTGCCCCGCCGCCCCCGAGCACCAGCCCGTCTACCTCGGCGGCCCCCGGTTCCAGACCGACCCCGCCGAGCTGTATCGGGAGATGCGCCGCGACCACGGGGCCGTCGCCCCGGTCGTCCTCGACGGAGACGTCCCGGCCTGGCTGGTCCTCGGCTACCGCGAACTGCACCAGGTCACCAGCGACCCCGTGCTCTTCTCCCGGGACTCCGAGCTGTGGAACCAGTGGGACCGCATCCCCGCCGACTGGCCGCTGCTCCCCATGATCGGCCGGCGCCAGCCGTCGATCCTCTACACCGTCGGCGAACGCCACCGCGACCGGGCCGCCGTCATCTCCGAAGCCCTCGAAGCCGTCGACCCCTTCGAACTCAAGGGCCACGCCGAGCGGTTCGCCGACGAGCTCATCGACGAGCTGTGCGGCAAGGGCTCCTGCGACATCGTCGGCGAGTACGCCATGCTGCTCCCGCTGCGCGTCCTCGCCCGCCTCTACGGGTTCTCCGACGCCCAGGGCCCCGGCCTCGTCCACGCCATGAACGAGATGATCAACGGGCGGGAGGGCGCCCTGGAAGGCCAGCGCCACCTCGCCGAGTCGATGTTCGCGCTGCTCTCCGCCAAACTCTCCGAGCCCGGACCCGACGTGGTCTCCCGGATGCTCGCCAACCGGTCCGGCTTCACCGTCGAAGAGGTCGCCCAGGACCTCATGGTCATGATGGCCGCGGGCCACCAGCCCACCGCCGACTGGATCGGCAACTCCCTGCGCCTCATGCTCACCGACGACCGCTTCGCCGCCTCCCTCGCGGGCGGCCGGCACAGCGTCGGCGAAGCCATGAACGAGGTGCTGTGGGAGGACACCCCCACCCAGAACGTGGCCGGCCGCTGGACCTCCCGCGACACCCACCTGGGCGGACAGCGCATCGGCAGCGGCGACCTCGTCCTGCTCGGCATCGGCGCCGCCAACGCCGACCCGCACGTACGCACCGACGCCGGAGAACTGACCGGCGGCAACAACGCCTTCTTCTCCTTCGGGCACGGCGAACACCGCTGCCCCTTCCCCGCCCAGGAGGTCGCCGAGGTCATCGCGCGCACCGGCATCGAGGTGCTCCTCGACCGGCTGCCCGACGTGGACCTCGCCGTGCCCGCCGGGGACCTGGCCCGCCGCCCCTCGCCCTGGCTGCGCGGCCTCACCGCCCTTCCCGTGACCTACACCCCGACCCCCGCCCTTGGAGCCACCCGATGACGTGCCCGATCGACCACACCGGCCCCGCGGCCATCGTCCTGGACCCCTTCGTCGCCGACCTCGACGCCGAGAGCGCCGCGCTGCGCGCCGCGGGGCCCCTGGTCCAGGTGGTCCTCCCCGGTGACGTGTCGGTGTACGCCGTCACGCACCACGCCGAGGCGCGCAAGCTGCTCACCGATCCCCGGATCGTCAAGGACATCGACGTGTGGGGCGCCTGGCAGCGCGGCGAGATCCCGCTGGACTGGCCGCTGATCGGCCTCGCCAACCCCGGCCGCTCGATGCTCACCGTGGACGGCGAGGACCACCGCCGGCTGCGCACCCTGGTCGCGCAGGCCCTGACCGTACGCCGGGTCGAGAAGCTGCGCGCCGGCATCGAGGCGCTCACCACCGGCATGCTCGACAAGCTGGCCGGCCTGCCGGCCGGCGAGACCGTCGACCTCAAGGCGCAGTTCGCGTACCCGCTGCCGATGAACGTCATCAGCGACCTGATGGGCGTCGACGCCGAGGAACACCCGCGCCTGAAGGCCCTGTTCGAGAAGTTCTTCTCCACGCAGACGCTGCCCGAGGATGTTCCGCAGATGATGGCGGACCTCGGTGCGCTGTTCTCGCGCATCGTCGAGTCCAAGCGGGAGAACCCGGGCGACGACCTCACCAGCGCCCTCATCGAAGCCTCGGAGGACGGCGACCACCTCACCACCGAGGAGATCACCAACACCCTCCAGCTGATCGTCGCCGCCGGCCACGAGACCACCATCAGCCTGATCGTCAACGCGGTCGTCGCCCTGGAGACCCACCCGGCCCAGCGCGACCTCGTCCTCAAGGGCGAGGTCTCCTGGGAGAACGTCATCGAGGAGACCCTGCGCTGGTCCAGCCCCACCTCGCACGTCCTGATCCGGTTCGCCACCGAGGACGTGGAGGTCGGTGACCGGATCCTGCCCAAGGGCGAGGGCCTGATCGTCTCCTTCGGCGCGCTCGGCCGCGACGAGGCCCAGTTCGGGGAGACGGCGGGCGAGTTCGACGCCACCCGCACCCCGAACCGGCACATCTCCTTCGGCCACGGCCCCCACGTCTGCCCCGGCGCGGCCCTCTCCCGCCTGGAAGCCCTGGTCGCCCTCCCGGCCCTGTACGCCCGCTTCCCGGACCTCACCCTGGCCGTCCCCCCGACGGAGCTCCGCAACAAGCCGATCCTCACCCAGAACGACCTCTTCGACCTCCCGGTCCGCCTGGCCTGACGGACGGAGCCCCGCCCCTCCTCGGTGCAGGAGGGGCGGGGCCGCCCTTTTAATCGGATGTGCTTACGGGGCAGGGTTGTTAGGTTCACCGTGTGCCGAAGCTGAATCAGATCATCGCAGTCGAAAAGGGCGTCAAGTCCAAGGCCCTCCAGGAGCTCACCCAGGCTCACCAGGACGTGCAGAAGCCCGCTCTGCTGGCCGGCATCTCCCGGACCTACCAGCCCAAGGACGAGGAGGGCGAGCAGCTCCCGCCCGAGTCCACCCGGGTCCAGATCAAGGCCGAGGACGCCCTGCGGGCGACCGCCTCGACCCTGACCCGGCTCTTCGACGTGACCGCGACGAAGGACTGGGCGAACCTGTCCGCGGCCGCGGACGTGGTGGTCGACGGCAGGGTCCTGCTCCCGCAGGTACCCGTCCCGTACCTGCTGTTCCTGGAGAAGCAGCTCACCGACCTGCACACCTTCGTGCGCAAGCTGCCGGTGCTCGACGCCTCCGAGTCGTGGAACCTGGACCCCTCGACCGATGCGTGGAAGACGGACGCGGTACGGACCATCCGGACGAAGAAGGTCCCGCGCAACCACGTGAAGGCCGAGGCCACGGAGAAGCACCCGGCGCAGGTCGAGGTGTACTACGAGGACGTGGCCGTCGGCTACTGGACCACCGTGAAGTTCTCCGGAGCGCTGCCCGCCCGGCGGGTCAACGAGCTCCTCGACCGGGTCGAGAAGCTCCAGCAGTCCGTCAAGTTCGCCCGCGAGGAGGCGAACAACACCGAGGTCACCGACCAGCGGACCGGCGACGCGGTATTCGGCTACCTCTTCGGGTAGCCCCACATTCGCCCCCCGTCGCGAGCGGGGGGTGCGCGATGAGCGCAAGCTGAAACTGATGTTGAAGCTGATCAAGGGGTGTCAGTTGGGGGTTCGAATCCCTCTCCCCGCACCACGTGCGGGGGTGGCCCAAGCCCGGCAGAGGCGGCCCCGTCAAACTCAGATTCTCGCTCCAGTCTCAGTATTCGCCGCCGAACACCGGATCGACCGAGCGCGGGCGAACATCGACGGATAGGGGTTCAAGTCCCTTCGGCGCCTCTCTCGTGGCGCTGTAGTTCAAAGGCAGAACACGTCGATCTCAAGATGACCCGCGGTTCTTAAACGCCGCCGGTGTGCGCAAATGGGTGGCAAGCTGGAGCCCGGGAGCTGGACATGCTCCCGGGCTCCGTCACGTTCGCCCCGCCGTTACGCGGGTACCGGTACCGACACGAAGGCCGTACCCGACTCGTTCTCCACCAGGACCGCGCGGACGTCCGCCGGGTCCACCGCCGCCGAGCCGTCCAGGGCCGCGCCCTTGCCCTCGCCGTGTTCCGCGGTGCCCACCACCCAGCCGCCCGCCGTGGTGCGCGTACCGTCCCGGGAGACCACCACGATCCGGCAGCGCTCGCCCGCCGGGATCCCCGTCACCGCCGCGTGCACCCGCACCCACTTGGCCGCCGGCGTCACCTGTACGGTCATCCGCGCGCCCGTGCCCGCATCCGTCGCGGACGCCACCCTGGTCCCCGCCGCCGGCGGTGAGGGCTGGGCCGAGACCGTCGGCAGCGGCCGGGCCTCGACCTCGGCGCTCCCGCCGCCCAGCTGGGTACCGGCCCAGAAGACGGCGGTCAGCGAGGCCGCCACGGCCAGTCCCGTGAACGCGGTCCGGCGCCGCCGCGCCCCGTCGACCTCCTGCCGCATCTGGCGCAGGGTGCGCTGGAGCAGCAGGTCACCGCCCTGCGGCGGGCCGTCGAGGAAGGCCTCGGGGGGCACCTCGCCCAGAGCCGTCTCCATCTCGCGCAAAGCCGTCACCTCCTGACGGCACTGCACGCAGCCGTCCACGTGTTCCTCGACCCGGCGGACCTCCGCGTCGTCCAGGACGCCGAGAACGTACGGGCCGAGCAGTTCCTCCTCGTGCCGCTGCCCGTTCATGCCACCACCTCCTGCAGACCGCCGGGCCGCGGAGACGGGCCGCCCGTGCGTGTGCTTTCCCTGAAGACTTCTCTGAGCGCCTTGAGCGCGTAGTGCGAGCGCGATTTCACCGTGCCGGCCGGGATCCCGAGGGTGTCGGCCGCCTCGGCGACGCTCCGCTGGCGGTAGTACAACTCCGTCAGCACGTCCCGGTGTTCCGGTGACAGCTGGTCCAGGGCGCCCAGCACGGCCATCGTGTCCACGACCGCGTCGGCGTGGTCCGCCTCCACCGGCGGATGCGCCGGCGATCCGGACACCTCCGGCGGCCGGGCCGCCTTGGCCCGGTAGCGGTCGGTGATGATGTTGCGGGCCACCGTGAGCAGCCAGCCGCGTACGGAACCCTTCCCGTTCACCAGGGCCTCGGAGTGGCGCCAGGCCCTGATCAGGGTCTCCTGGACGATGTCCTCGGCCGCGGCCCGGTCCCCGGTCAGCCGGGTCGCGTACGCGAGCAGGGCGTGACCGTGCTCCTCGTACACGGACTTGATCAGTGCCTCGTCGGTCGAGCCCCGCCGAGTGCGGGGCCACAGTGGTCCGGCCATCTCACCCTCTCCGTCTTCCTTGCTTACCTGGTGCGGTCACAACACGCCACGGGCGGGCGGCGGGTTCACGTGACCTGCGTCACCCGAGGGGGTGGGTGGGCGGCGCCACTCAGGTCCGGCAGCTTCGGCCCTGGTTGAGGCAGTCCACGACCTCGTCCATCCGCGGGCCGGTCATCACGTTCACGAACATCGCGTGGTCCGTCCTGGGACTGTGCCGCTGCTCGGGGAAGGAGTCGAGGGCGATGGGCGCCCCCGCGGGAACCTCGTAGGCGAGGGAGATCCGCAGGCGCGGTACGGGGAAGGTGTCCGGCGGGCAGACGCCGTTCGCCGCCGGGAAGCGCAGGTGCGAGCGGTGCCCGGGGGAGGCGGTGTCCAGGCCGTTCCAGCAGCTGGGGAAGGTGAGCGTACGGGTGAGGCGCTCGCCCTGCGGACAGCGCGGGTAGCGGGTGGTGGACCGGTCGGGGGAGCCCGAACAGCCCCAGCGGGCCCGGACGTCCTCGTCGGAGCCGCTGGTGAGGGCCACCGCGTCGCCGGTCATCGCGCGCAGGAACCGGGGCATGGCCACCACTTTGCTCACGGGACTGCCGAGGAACTCCACCGACACCGCCGCCTCGGGGAGGATCGTGCCCGCGTTCCCGTGGCCGGCGGAGCCCTCGTGCGGGTGGCCGCCCGGCCGGTCGGTGCGGCGGAGCACCGGCCAGTAGTACGTGGAACGGTCACCGCCCGCGCAGCTGGTGGCGGCCGCGTCCAGGGAGGCGTCGGTGGAGAAGGCGTCCGTGGACAGGTTCCCGACGTAGCCGTGCGTGTGGTGGGCGCCGGAGCGCAGCCCCGGGGAGACGACGAGGTTGTCCTCGTTGTAGTGGCCCCCTGCATTGCGGCCGCAATCCACCGAGACCCGGCCCGTGGAGGCCTGGGGCCCGGCCGCGGCGGGCTCGGCCGGTCCGGGCGGGACCTCCCGGAAGTCGACGAAGTCGGCGGGCACGGGACCGGCGCCGGCCACGGCACCCGCACCGGCCGCCGGAGCGCCGGGCCCGCCCGCGCGCGCGGCCCCCAGCACGGCGGCGGTCAGCCCGGCGCCCAGCACCAGGCAGATCAGCAGCGTGAGCAGTCGGCGTTCGTTCCCCATGCGGGTCACGGTTGCCGCCCACCCCCGCCTCCGTCAACGGGGCGTCCGCAGGGCGGTCACGGGCCGGCCGGGGCGCCGCCATCCGTTGAAGGTGTTGCATGCTCGGGCCCCGCGGCCCCGGGCCCGCAACCTTTGCCCCCGTTTGGCTGTTCATACGGCAAAGCAACCTTCTCGAGCGACCCGCATCGCAAGGAAGGACCACCGCCGTGCCCGCTGCCAACCACCTCCTGCACCGCCTGATCAGGGAAACCGGCTGGACCTACGAGGCCCTGGCCCGGCGGCTCAACACGAGCGCGCAGGCGGCCGGCCTCACCACCGGCTACGACCGCACCTCGGTCGCCCACTGGCTGCGCGGCAGCACCCCGCGCGACCCCGTCCCGGGCCTCCTCTGCGAGATCCTCGCCGCCCGGCTGGACCGGCCCGTGGGCCCGGCCGACATCGGCATGCACCAGGCCGGCCTGCACCACGCCGGCGCGCACCACGGCACCGCCTCGGGCCGCACCGCCTCGGACCGGGCGGCCCCGGACCGTCCGGACACCGGCCCGTCCGGCCGCGATCAGGCCCCCGGACCCCACGCCCTGGCGGCGGAGCTCCTCGCCACCGTGCCCGGCCTGCACCCGCACCGCAGGCCCCGCGGCGGCGGCGAGGGGCACCGGGTCCCCGAGCAGCGCGAGCGCGCCGGGGCCGGGGCCGAGGTCGAGACCGGGCCGGGGGCCGGGCCGGAGCCCGGCCAGGTGCCCGCCCTGTCGCACACCGCACTGCGCCGGGCCGCCGAGAGCTTCTTCACCGGCCAGGTCGACGCCCTCGGCGGGGACGCCACCGCGCCCGTACTCCTCGCGTACCTCCAGAGCACCTTCCGTACGGCCCTCACCGCCACCGGGGACCAAGGCTCCCTGTCCGCCCTGGAGATCGGCCACGCGGCGCGCACGGTGCTGCTCCTGGCCCGCAGTTACGCCGACCAGTGCTCCTTCGCCGAGGCGCGGCGGACCCTGAGCCGGGCCGCCTCCCTCGCGGAGCTGGCGGGGGAGCCGTCCACCCGGGCCATCGCCCTGCGCATGCTCAGCCAGGACGCCCTCGACCAGAACCAGCCGGCCGTCGCGCTCTCCTACGTGCGCCAGGCGCTGGAGATCGCCCCGCGCGCCCCCGACGCCGTACGGGCCTTCGTCGCCGCCCAGGCGGCCCAGGTGCACGCCGCCCTGGGGGACAGGGCGCAGGCCCTCGCCTGGCTCGACGCCGCCGACGGGGCGCAGGGGGCCGCCGCGGGCGAACCGGATCCCTTCCACACCTACCGTCCGGCGGCCCTGGAGTTCAAGCGCGCGGTGGTCCTCGGGCTGCTCGGGGACCATGCGGCGGCCCACGCCGCCCTGGACGCCTCGCTGGCCTCCCGGCCCGCCCAGCAGGAACGCGCGATCATGCTCACGCACGTGGAACGGGCCCGGCTGTACCGGATGGGCGGCCGGGAGCGGGAGGCCGCCGCCGAACTGCGGTACGCCGAAGCCCTCAACCGGGGCGTGAACTCCCCGCGCGCCGCCCGCGAGATCGAACTCCTCCGCCCGGGCGCGCGCCCCCGGTGACGACGGCGCGGCCCCGGCTCCGGCTCCGGCCCCGG
Organism: Streptomyces sp. NPDC058401; assembly: GCF_042722885.1. Classification (NCBI taxonomy): domain Bacteria; kingdom Bacillati; phylum Actinomycetota; class Actinomycetes; order Kitasatosporales; family Streptomycetaceae; genus Streptomyces; species Streptomyces sp. NPDC058401. Next base: position 18,188 of record NZ_JBHXKA010000036.1, on the reverse strand, counting down.
CTCCGGCCGCGGTTCAGGCCAGCGGCGCCGCGTCGAGCACGATCACTTCCGCGGGTCCCGCGCGGAACGCGGGGCTCGCCGCGTCGGCTTCGATCATGTGCGGGGTGGCGTCGTGCGCGGCGAGGGCCTCCCGCGAGGACCACTCCTCGATGAGGGCGAACCGGTCCGGATCGCCGCTGACCCGGTGCATGTCGTAGCGGATGCAGCCCTCCTCGGCCCGTACGGCCGGCGCGAGGCGCTCGTAGGCCTCGATCTGCTCCCGGCCGCGGCCGGGGAGGGTGGTGATGAGGATCAGGAGTCGAACCGTCGATGGCATGGCCGCATGCTAGATCGACCGCACCGGTGGCGGGAAAGCCATTTCCACCAGCTGATACGGGCATGGCCGGTCCGGTCCTTGCCCGGTCGGGGCGGAGCGCGCAGAGTGGCCCGGTATGACACCCGAAGACCTGCTGTCGGCCCTCGCCCGTACCCGCGCCTCCCTCGACGGATCCGAGGTCACCTTCTGGTGGACGGGCGACGTCCACGCCTGGGCCCCCGGTGAGCCGTACCGCCGCCTCTTCGGCTTCGAGGGCCTCAACGTGGCCCGGCTGGTGGCGGACGAGGCGCCGGGTACCTACCAGCTCCTCACCCGTGAGGCCGCGTTCTACCTGGACCCGCTGACCCGGGAGATCCTGGAGACCTGGGAGGACAAGCCCGTGGTCCACGTCTGGAACGACCCCGCGAACCAGAAGTGGCGTCCCTTCCCCGTCCCCCTGACCGAACTCGGCGACCAGGTCTGCTTCAGCCTGGAGATCCCGCTCGCCTACCCCTCGCCGCTGCCCGTCGCGCAGTACCCCGAGAACTCGGCCGACGACACCTACCGGGCCCTGGAGCTCTTCCAGTTCTTCGCCCCCGCCTCGGTCCTCACCACCGACGAGCCCAGCGTCCCGTCCACCATGTCCTGGACCCGGATGTCGCCCTGGCTGCCCTGGATGGAACAGGGCCCGCGCCCCGGCGGGCTCACCTTCCACTGCCGGGGCCGCAAACTCGCCTCCTACGCGGAGGTCCCGGAGCGGACCCGCGCCTACATCGCCGCCCGCCACCCCGAGTTCGCCCACGCCCCCGAGAAGTGGACGGAGCCGAACGAGACCAGCTGGACGTACTTCCGCAAGCTCAACCCGCCGGCGGACCGGCCCGGAGCCTGAGCGCGGCGGATCCGGACCGGCCCCGTCGCGGGCCTGGGCCCCCTTGGCGGCGGCTCTAGGCCGCGAACCGGTCGAGGGCGCCGAGGACATGGCCGAGGGTGGCCGCTCCGCCCATGTGGCCCGCCTCCTCCACCACGGTCAGTTCCGCGCCGGGCCAGGCGCGGGACAGTTCCCAGGCCGTGCCGAGGGGGCCGGCCATGTCGAGCCGACCGTGGATCAGGACGCCGGGGATCCCGGCCAGCCGGTGCGCCCCGCGCAGCAGCTCGCCCTCCTCCAGCCACGCGCCGTGCGAGAAGTAGTGCGAGCAGATGCGGACGAGGGCGACCCGGGCCGCCGGCGGCCGGTCGGTGTACGGCTGGGAGGCGCCCTTGGTCTCCCCGGACAGCACCGCGTCCTCCCATGCGCACCAGTCGGCCGTGGCCTTCGCCCGCACCGCCTCGTCGGGATCGGCCGCCAGGCGGGCGTAGGCCCCGACGAGGTCCCCGTCGCGGCCGGCGCCGCCCGCCCCGGCGACGAAGCGCTCCCACTGCTCGGGGAAGAACCGGCCGGCGCCGCGGTACAGCCAGTCGATCTCCGAGCGCCGGGTGGTGGTGACGGCCGCGATGACGATCTCGGAGACCGTCTCCGGGTGCCGCTCGGCGTAGGCCAGGATCAGGGTGGATCCCCAGGAGCCGCCGTACAGCAGCCAGCGGCCGATCCCCAGGTGCTCGCGCAGCCGCTCCATGTCGGCGACCAGGTGCCCGGTGGTGTTGTGCCGCATGTCGGTCGCCGGATCGCTCGCGTGCGGGGTGCTGCGGCCGCAGCCGCGCTGGTCGAAGAGGACGACCCGGTAGCGTGCCGGATCGAAGAGCCGGCGGGCGCTCTCGGTGCACCCCGACCCGGGACCGCCGTGGACCACGAGGGCGGGCTTTCCGGCCGGATTGCCGCACACCTCCCAGTAGATGACGTTTCCGTCGCCGACGTCGAGCATCCCTTTGTCGTAGGGCTCGACCGGCGGGTAGAGCTCTGCCACGTCCGGACCTCCTCATCTCCCCGTCCCGCACGGTCGTTTGCCGACAGCCCATCGCGGGGTCCGACCACCCTAAGGGGGGCCCGGCAGGGTGCGGACAAGGGTTTTCCCCGTATCGCGTTCATCCCCGATTTGCCTACTGTCTGCCCACCGGCGATCCTCCCCGCCCGAACAGGCCCCGCGCCCACCCCACATGGCGCGGAGCCATAAGGTCGGTTTTTCGCCGGTGCCACCGTTGCCCAGCCCCGACGCTGCGGCGGGCGACGAAGTGGTGTGCAGCAGCGGTGGCCGGGCGGGCTTGACCAGCCCGTTCCGGTCCCGCGGCCGCCGGTTAACCTCCCACACTGCACCAACCGGCCGCCCCGGCGCGTTCTGTGGCGGCCCGCGAAAGGGAACACCGTGCACGCATCCAGACGACGCAGGCTCATATCCGTGGTGGCGATGTCCGTCACGCTGCTCGCCGGCACCGCCACCACCTCCATGGCGCTGTCCGCCACGGATCCCGCCCCCGCCGCGCGGACCCTCCCCGCCGCAGGCGCCCCCGCCGCCGCGGCCCCCGCCGCCGCGGCCCCCGCCGAGAACCTCATCGTCGGCTACAAGACTTCGGCCGCCGAGGCCGGATCCAACTCCGCCGCCGCCGCCGACGTCGCGGCCAAGGGCAAGAAGGCCTCGAAGAAGGCCACCTTCGAGCGCCGCCTCGGCACCGGAGCCGCCCTCGTCACCCTCGGCGCCCCGGCCGACGCGGCCGCCGTCATGGCCCAGTTCCGCGCCGACCCCGACGTCGCCTACGTCGAGCCCGACTCCCGCGCCTACGCCCTCGCCGTCACCCCCAACGACACCGAGTACGCCAAGCAGTGGGACCTCTTCGAGCCCACCGCCGGCATGAACGTTCCGGCAGCCTGGGACAAGACCACCGGCTCCGGCGTGACCGTGGCCGTGATCGACACCGGCTACGTCGCCCACTCCGACGTGGCGCCGAACATCGTGGCCGGCTACGACTTCATCTCCAGCTCCACCGCCGCCCGCGACGGCAACGGCCGTGACAACAACCCGGCCGACCAGGGCGACTGGAGCGCCGCCGGCGAATGCGGCACCGGCTCCACGGCCAGCGGCTCCTCCTGGCACGGCACCCACGTGGCCGGCACCATCGCCGCCGCCACCGGGAACTCCAAGGGCGTCGCGGGCATCGCGTACGGCGCGAAGATCCAGCCCGTCCGCGTGCTCGGCAAGTGCGGCGGCGCCACCTCGGACATCGTCGACGCCATCACCTGGGCCTCCGGCGGCTCCGTCGCGGGCATCCCGGCGAACGCCACCCCCGCCAAGGTGATCAACATGTCGCTCGGCGGCTCGGGCGCCTGCACCGCCACCTACCAGAACGCGATCAACGCCGCCGTCGGCCGCGGCACCACCGTCGTCGTCGCCGCGGGCAACAGCAACGCGAACGCCTCCGGCTTCTCGCCCGCCAGCTGCAACAACGTGATCAACGTGGCCTCCACCAACCGCACCGGGGACCGCTCCTTCTACTCCAACTTCGGCACGATCATCGACGTGTCCGCCCCGGGCGGTGAGACCCGCCGCGCCACCGACACGCCCGGCACCGTCACCACCCCCGAGAACGGCATCCTCTCCACCCTGAACAACGGCGCCACCACCCCCGGCGCCGAGATCTACAAGCCGTACCAGGGCACCAGCATGGCCGCCCCGCACATCGCGGGCCTCGCCGCGCTCCTCGTCTCCGCCAAGCCCTCGCTGACCCCGGCGCAGGTCGAGTCGGCCATCAAGGCGAACGCCCGCCCGCTGGCCGGCACCTGCACCGGCGGCTGCGGCGCCGGTCTCGCCGACGCGGCCAAGACGGTCGACGCCGTCGCCTCCACCCCCGTCACGCCGGTCTTCACCAACGCCGCCGACGTGACCATCACGGACAACGGCCCCGCCGTCGCCTCCTCGATCACCGTCACCGGTGTCGCGGGCAACGCCCCGGCGGCCCTGAAGGTCTCGGTCGACATCAAGCACACCTACCGCGGTGACCTGATCATCGACCTGGTCGGCCCCGGCGGCGCCGTGGTCAAGCGCCTCCAGAACTCCTCCAGCGACGGCACCGACAACCTCTTCACCACCTACACCGTCGACGCCTCCGGCCAGCCCGCCAACGGCACCTGGCAGCTCCGCGTCCAGGACGTGGCCTCCGCCGACACCGGCTACATCGACTCCTGGAGCCTCGGCTTCTGAGCCGGATCCTTACCCCGCACCACCCAGCCCCAACTCGCTCTGACGGAGCGATAGTACGGACCAGACGAGCCCGCCGGACCCGCCGATACCCCACGTATCGGCAGGTCCGGCGGGTTTTCCTGTCACCTGACTGGAATCTGCGTCACAATCCGGGCCCGCCGGGCATCCGACCTCGTATTGTCGCGTCTCACAGGAAGGGCACAGGAGCGGGCAAGCGAAAGGCTGGTGGCTGTGCGTGGCGGAGGCGACGGGGCACGCTGACACGGCGGGCGGACACCCGCCCGTCGGACACGGCGAACTGATCAAGGCGGTCGACCGCGCGCTGACCACGCACGGACGCGCCCTGCTCACCGGACCCGCAGGCTCCGGCAAGACCGAGGTGCTGCGCGCCCTCACCGAAGCCGCCGCCCTGCGCCACGAAACCGTGCTGCGCCTCGCCCCCGGAGCCGCCGACCGGTGGATACCCGAAGCCTCCGCCGCCGCCCTCCTCGCCTCCGTGCCCGCCACCGCGCTGGACAGCCTCTCCGGACCACAGCGCACCGCCATCGCCCTCCTGCGGCGCGAAACCGACGCACCACGGGCCGGGCGGGACCACGTCGCCCTGCGCCTCGCCGTCGTCGAGGTCCTGCGGACCCTCGCCGCCCGCGGACCCGTCCTGCTCGCGCTCGACAACGCCCAGTGGCTCGACGCGGAGAGCATCGACCTGCTCCGCTTCGCCCTGCGCCTGACCCCGCCGCGGGTACGGGTCCTCGCCGCCGAGTGCGTCCAGGGCGGAGCCCCGCTCTGCGAGCCCCTCTGCGGACCGGACACCCCCCAGATACGGGTCCCCCCGCTCGGCACCGACGAGGTCGCCGAACTGCTGGTGCGCCGCGGGCTCCCGGCCCGCCTGGCCGGCCGCATCCACCAGGCCAGCGGAGGCAACCCGCGCCTCGCCCTGGCCCTGGGCCACTCCCTCGCCGAAGCCGCCGACTCCCGCGCGGGCGGCGCCCACCACGCCGATCCGCTGCCCGTCTCCGGCCAGGCCCGCGAGGTGGCCCGCCGACTGCTCGGCGTCGTCCCCGCCCAGGCCCGGCGCACCCTGCTGTTCGCCGCCCTCGCCGCACGCCCCACCACCGCCCTCCTGCGCCGGGCGGGGCGCCCCGACGCGGAGGCCGAACTCGCCGTGGCCGAAAAGGCCGCACTGCTCACCGTGGAGGAGGACGGCACCATCCGGTTCACCGCCGGAGCCCTGCCGACCGCGCTGGCCGCCGACGCCGGCTGGCCCGAACGCGCCGCCGGGCACGCCGCCCTGGCCGCCGCCGTCGACGACCCGGTCCAGGCCGTACGCCACCGCGCGCTGGCCGTGGACGCCCCCGACGAGGAGCTCGCAGCCGAGGTCACCGAGGCCGCCGTGTCCTGCCGCCGCCGAGGCCAGCGGGCCCTGGCCGCCGAACTCGGCCTGCTCGCAGCCGACCGCACCCCCAGCCACCTGCCCGGCGAGGAACTCGCCCGGCTCGTCGCCGCCGCCGAGGACGCGGGCTGGGCCGGCCGCGCCGACCTCGCCCGCCGCGCCACCCGCGCCGTACTCGCCCGCGACGCCTCGCCCGCCGACCGGGTGCGGGCCCGCCTCGCCGTGATCGACGCCGAGGGCCAGGCCCTCGGATCCCTCGACGAGACCTTCGCGCACGCCGCCGCCGACGCCGAGGGCGACCCCGCCCTGGAGGCCGCCATCCGGCTGCGGCTCGCCTGGAAGCACAACCTCAGCGACGGGGACCCCGTCCGCTCCCGCGACGCCGCCGCGCAGGCCGGGGTACTGGCCCGCAGCGGCGGCGACCAGGTCGCCGAGGCCATGGCCCTGACCGTAAGGGCCCGGATGGGCCGCATCCTCGGCGACCCGGACGCCGAGGAGATCCTCGCCGAAGCACTCGCCCTGCCCGCACCCGAGGTACCGCTCGGCATGCGCAACGCCCCGCAGTACCTCGCCGTCCGCCACGCCCTCTTCGACGACCGCCTCGTCGACGCCGGACGCCAGCTCCTGGTCCTGCTGCCCGCGGTGCGGCGCACCGGATCCGCCGAGGACGTCTTCGAAGTCCTGCGCAGCCTCACCGAGGTGGAACTGCGCCGCGGCAGGTGCGCGGCGGCCACCGCGCACGCCCGCGACGCCCTGCGGCTGACCGTGGAGGCGGGCCTCTCGCCCGGCCCCGCCTGGTACGTCGCCGCGATGGCCGAGGCCATGGGCGGCGGCTTCCCGCGCGCCGCCGGATACGCCCGGCGCGGCATCCAGGCCTCCGAGGAGGAACACGACCAGATCTTCCTCTCCCGCGGCCTGTACGTGCTCGGCCTGGTCGAGCTGGCCACGGGCGAAGCCGCGAAGGCCGTCGCCACCCTGCGCCGCGTGGCCGAACTGGAGGCCGCCCAGCAGGTGGTCGACCCCTCGATCCTGCGCTGGCACGGAGAGCTCGCCGAAGCCCTGGTCGCCGCCGACGCACCCGACGAAGCCGCCGAACTGCAGGCCCGGGTCCGTACGACGGCCCTGCGCCTCGGCCGCACCAGCGTGATCGCCGCCCTCGACCGGGCCCGGGGACTGTGCCTGTCCGCGCACGGCGAGGCCGAGGCCGCCGTGGCCCTGCTGGAGGACACCGCCGAGCGCTTCGCACGCCTCGAACTGCCCCTGGAACGGGCCCGTACGCTGCTCGCCCTCGCCCGGGTGGAACGCCGACGCCGCCGGCGCGCACCCGCCCGCGCCGCACTGACGGCCGCCGCCGAGGCCTTCGCCCGGGCCGGCGCCGCCCCGTGGGCCGAGCTCGCGCGGGAGACCTCCCCGTCGGCGCCGGGGAGCGAGGGCGGCGGAGGGGCCCGGCCCCTGGCCGCCCTCACGGAGGCGGAGACCCGCCTCGCGGTGCTGGTGGCCCAGGGCGCCAGCAACCAGGAGGCGGCCGCGAAGCTCTTCGTCAGCGTGAAGACCGTGGAGGCCCGGCTGACCCGGATCTACCAGAAGCTCGACGTCCGGTCCCGGGCCCAGCTGGCCACCACGCTGCGGCCGCGCTGAAGAGGCGGCCTGCGGACACGCCCTAGCAGCTCAGGTTGTTCCCTGCGGTCGTGCCGAGGATCTGGACGAAGTTCTGGTACGAGTTGATCCGGCTCTGCACCTGCGCCGGGTTTCCGCCGTTGCACTCCAGGGCGCCGTTGATGGAGCGGATCGTCTCGCCGAAGCCGGCGCCGTTGACCATGGCGGCGTGGGCGGTCATCGTGCCCGGGCCGTTCTGTGTGTTCCAGTACCAGAGCGCCGTCTTCATCGCGACGGCCGGGTCCTGCTCCACCAGGTAGGGGTTGGCCAGGAGGTTGATGCCCAGGGCGTCGCCGGCCGCCTTGTAGTTGAAGTTCCAGCTCAGCTGGATGGGCCCGCGCCCGTAGTAGGCGGCCTGCCCGGCGGGACAGCCGTAGGACTGGCTCGCGTCGCAGTAGTGCGGGTAGTTGGCGGTGTTCTGCTCGACTATGTACACCAGCCCGCCGGTCTCGTGCGAGACGTTGGCGAGGAAGGCCGCCGCTTCGCGCCGCTTGACGGTGTCGTCACCGGTGGTGGCGAAGGCGGGGTACGCGGACAGGGCAGCGACCAGGCCGTTGTAGGTGTAGAAGGAGTTCCGGTTCGGGAACATCTGGTTGAACTGGGCCTCGCTGACCACGAATCCGGACGGGTTGGGGGTGGTCGGGTCCGGGTTCGGGGTGCCACCGCCTCCGCAGACGCCCTGGTCGGACCAGACGCCCCACTGGCCGGTGGTGCCGGGGGTCTCGCCCTGGGTCCACCACTTGGCCAGCCAGTTGTGGCCGCCGTACGAGGCGGTCGCGCCGCCGGTGTACACGGCGGACGTGGCCCACGCGCCGGCGCAGGCGGGAGCAGCGGCGGCGGGGGAGGAGGGGAGGGCGATCGCGAGGCCGAGGGTGACGGCCGCGGTGGCGGCCAGTGAGAGGGCGCGGCGGCGCAGGGTGCGCATCACGGAAGTTCTCCTTCGGTGGGGGGAGTTGCCGGGTTGCCGTGGGGGGCAACGGGGATCCGGCAACGGACAGCTGTGCCCACTGAAGCGAGGATGGTCTGGACCTGTCAAGGTCTAGACCAAAACGAAAGCGCCGGTGCACCGCCCCGAAGGGCAGTGCACCGGCGCTCCGTTGTGGGGTCAGCTACCGGCGGAGAGGTTGCCGGAGAGGACCGGGATGTTGTCCAGGATGTGCGAGGCGGTCTCGTCACCCTTGGCCTGGGTGGAGTTCTCGGCGCACTGCTGGTTCTGCGGGTTGGACGCGATCGGGATGTCCTGGACGCCGACGTTGACCAGCGCCAGGATCGACTGGGCGTTGACCTTCGCCGGCAGGCCGACACAGAGCTTGTTCACGGAGCCCTGGATGGCGGAGAGCTGCGGGCTCATGGCGCCGTCGGTCTCCTGGTTGCCGAAGGCCTGCGTGGAGCCGTTGCCGTTGACGGTGTTGACGCCGTTGTCGTTGCCGATCGCCATCGCCGGGGAGGCTACGGCGGCACCGGCACCCAGAACGGCGGCGGTGGCGGCTGCGGTGGCCATGAACTTCTTGAGCATGTGGGAGATCCTTCTTCTGTCGCACTGTCGCATGAGATAGCTGCCCTCGGCGGGACGAGCTGCTCAACTGCCGTGGACACCGGGGGTTATCACCCATCACCCGAGTGGCCCAACCTTGCACTCCACCAGTGCGGTCCTGCGTCGGCCGATTGACCCAACGCCGACGGGAGTGGCGGGCGGGCGGATCCCCGGCCCGGAGTGCGTACGTGCGCGTGCGCCCCGGCTTCGTGGGCGTGCGCCCCGGCTTCGTGCCCGTGCGCCGGGCCGTCCTCGTGCGCCGGGAGTGCCGTCCCCGACCGGATCCGGACCGTCTGTGGTCCCGGACCCCGCCGGGGCCGGCGGGGGCGGTGTCGCGACAGTGCGACGCCGCCGGGGTCAGCCGGTCTTGCGGCGGACCTTCTTGTTCTTGCCCCCGGGGTTTCCGCCGGCGCCCTGGATCTTCGCCCGGCTCTGGTGTGCCTGCTGCGACTGGGCATTGGCGGCGTTCCGCTCCAGGGCCTCCTTGAACTTGCGCTTGGCCTCCTCGGCCGGCGACTCGTTCTGCGGGGTGTCTGATTCTTCTGACATGCGTCCTCCTGGAATGTTCTGAAGCCGTAGCAGTCTGTCAGGTGGTGTTTCCCCTGGCCAACGCGTTCGCGCGAGGAGGCTTCGGACCGGCCTCAGGCGTCCTTCTCCAGGGTCGGCCGCAGCCGCTCCAGCAGGGCGTGGAGCGTCGCGCGCTCGGTGTCGTCCAGGACGTCGAGGGCGCCGTGCGTGGCCTGCATCTCCTCGCGGACCCGGCGGATCACCTCGCGGCCCGCGTCCGTGGCCACGACGTTCTTGACGCGCCGGTCCGCGGGATCGGGCTCGCGGCGCACCAGCTCACGGGCCTCCAGCCGGTCCACGATGCCGGTCACGTTCGAGGCGTCGCACACCAGCAGGGTGGCCAGGCCGCGCATCGGGAGCGGGCCGTTCAGCTGGGCGAGGACCTTCGCCTGGGTGGAGGTGAGGCCGTGGTGGGCGGCGGCGCCGGCGAAATCGCGCCACTGGGCGGTGCCGATCGCGGCGAGCAGCTCCAGCAGCTCCAGCTTGGTCGGGACGGCGTGGGGGGTGGTGGCGCTCATGCTCGGAGCGTACTCAAGGTGTTTCACATTATCAACCTTTTACTTGACCACCTTAACTATTGAGGTCTACCGTCTGCTGGAGTCGAAGTACTTGATGACGTCAAACATCTGCGATCTGAAGCACTGAGAAGGTCTTCCCTGCCATGAGCACCACTCCCTCCGCCACCACCCGGGCCGGCGGCCACCGGAACGAGACGGTCATCGTCTTCGCCCTGAGCCTGGCCGCCATGGTCGTGTCGATGATGCAGACGCTGCCGGTCCCGATCCTCGGGCTGATCCGCAGCGATCTCGGCACCACCACCGCCAACGTCAGCTGGGTGACCACCGCCACCCTGCTGTCCGCCGCCGTCTTCACCCCGCTGCTCGGCCGCTTCGGCGACCAGCACGGCAAGAAGCCGACGCTGGTGGCCGTACTGGGCGTCATGGTCGCGGGCTCCGTCATCGCGGCGCTGGCGTCCTCGCTCCCCCTGCTCCTCCTGGGCCGGGTCCTCCAGGGCGCCGCGACGGCGATCTTCCCGCTCGCCCTCTCCGTGCTGCGCGAAGAGGTCCGCCCGCAGAAGCTCCCCGGAGCGATGGCCCTGGTCAGTGGCACCCTCGCATTCGGCAGCGGCCTCGCGCTCGTCGCCACCGGCCTGCTGACCTCCGGCAGCGACGCCGACTACCGCAACGCCTTCTGGATGGCCACCGGCTTCGCCGTGCTCGCCCTGCTCGCCGTCGTCTTCCTGGTTCCGGCGACGAAGCACAAGACCGGCGGCCGCACCGACTTCCTCGGCGCGCTCACCCTGGGCATCGCCCTGCTGCTGCTCCTGCTGCCGATCTCCCAGGGCCACGAGTGGGGCTGGGCCTCCGGCCGCACGCTGGGCAGCTTCGCCGGAGCCGTCGTCATGACCGCCGTCTGGGTGTTCACCGAGCTGAAGGTCCGCGAGCCCCTCGTCGACATGCGGATGTTCGTCCACCGTCCGGTCCTGATGGCCAACCTGGCCGGCATCCTCGTCGGCTTCGGCATGTTCGCGAACTTCCTGGGCGTCTCCTACCTCGTCCAGATGCCCAAGGCCCTGACCGGCTACGGCTTCGACGCATCCATCCTGCGCGCCTCCGTGGAGTTCCTGCTGCCCGGCGCGATCGTCTCGCTGCTCGCCTCCCCGATCGGCGGCCAGCTGGTCCGCCACCGCGGACCGCGCGCCGCACTGGCCGTGGCCGCCGCCCTCGGCGCCGCAGGCTTCGGCTGGCTGGCCCTGGACCACGGCCACACCGCATCCGTGATCGGCGCGGGCCTCATCGTCGGCGCGGCCGTCAGCTTCGGCTACGCGGCCATGCCGGCCGTGATCATGGCGAGCGTCCCGCACCACCAGAGCGGCATCGCCAACGGCATCAACTCGATCTCCCGCTCCACGGGCAGCGCGATCGGCAGCGCGATCGTGACCACGATCCTGGCCTCGAAGACGATCGAGCACCTCCCGGCGGGAGTCCCCGCCCTGCCGGCCGAATCCGGCTTCACCCTCACCTTCGCCATCGGCGCGGTGGCCTTCGCCCTGGTCGCGGTGATCAGCGGAATCGGCCTGCGCGGGGCGCACGGGCCGCGGACGGCGGACACGGACGCCGCCGCACCGGTGGCCGGCTCGCCCGCGACCGCTCCTGCGGGATCCAGTACGGGATCCAGTGCCGGATCCAGTGCGGACGCCGCCGCGGTCTCCGCCGCGAAGGCCGACGCCTGACCGCTCCTTCCACGCCGGAGTGTCCTCGCTCCACCCCGAGCCGTCCCCGGGTCCCGCCGCACACGCGGCAGGGCCCGGGGACGGCTTTACCCGTTCTAGGGACCGCACCCTTGACCGGTGGTTGGTCCAGACCAATCATGAGGCGTCCGTCATTCGCTTTCGCCCCACCGGGAGCCCAGTTGAGACGTCCCAGGCACCTCCATGCCCTTTTCGCCGCCTTCACCACGGCCGTGGCCTCCGCCGGCCTCGTCATCGGTTCCGGCGCAGCCGCCCACGCCGCCACCCCGTTACCCGCACACGTCTTCGCCCCCTACTTCGAGGCCTACTCCTCCGACAGCCCGGCCGAGCTGGCCCAGGCCTCCGGAGCCAAGTACCTGACCATGGCCTTCGTACAGACCGAGGCCAAGGGCTCCTGCACCCCGTACTGGAACGGCTCCACCGCCCAGCCGGTCGACGCCTCCGTGTTCGGCGCCGACTTCACCACCATCCGCGCGCGCGGCGGCGACGTCATCCCCTCCTTCGGCGGCTACGCGGCCGACCACGGCGGCACCGAGATCGCCGACAGCTGCACCAGCGTGGACGCGATCGCCGCCGCCTACCAGAAGGTCGTCACGACCTACGACGTCAGCCGCCTCGACATGGACATCGAGGACAAGTCCCTGACCAACAAGGCGGCGGTCGACCGCCGCAACCAGGCCATCAAGAAGCTCCAGGACTGGGCCGCCGCCAACGGCCGCCCGCTCCAGGTCTCGTACACCCTGCCCACCACCACGAGCGGGCTCGCGAGCAGCGGACTCAACGTGCTCAAGAGCGCGAAGACGGCGGGCGCCCGCGTCGACGTCGTCAACCTGATGACCTTCGACTATTACGACAACGCCGCCCACGACATGGCCGCCGACACCCAGACCGCGGCGACCGGGCTCTACGGCCAGCTCGCCACGCTCTACCCGGCCAAGACCCCCGCCCAGCTCTGGGGCATGATCGGCGTCACCGAGATGCCCGGCATCGACGACTTCGGCGCCGCCGAGACCTTCACCACGGCCGACGCCACCACCGTCTACAACTGGGCCACGGCCAAGGGCATCAACACCCTCTCCATCTGGGCCCTGCAGCGGGACAACGGCGGCTGCCCCGGCACCGGCGGCTCCGACACCTGCTCCGGCATCGCCCAGGACCCCTGGCACTTCACCCACACCTTCGCCCCCTTCACCAGTGGCGCACCCGCCGCCGACGACTTCTCCCTCTCGGTCGCACCCGGGTCCGCCGTGGTGGTCCCCGGCACCTCCACCACCGCCACCGTCACCACGGCGGTCACCTCGGGCAGCGCCCAGGCCGTCGCCCTCACCGTGACCGGCGCCCCCGCGGGAGTGAGCGCCACCGTCAGCCCCGGTACGGTCACCGCGGGAGGCTCCGCGCAGCTCACGGTCACCGCCGCCGCCTCGGCCGGTCCCGGAACCTACCCGCTCACCGTCACCGGAGCCGCCGGCGCGCTGAGCCGCTCCGCGACCTTCAGCGTCACCGTCCCCGGACCCGGCGGGACCGGCCTGTCCAACGGCGGCCTGGAGAGCGGCGCGCTCGGGCCGTGGACCTGCGAGAGCGGCGCCTCGGTGGTCTCCACCCCGGTGCACGGGGGCTCGTACGCCCTGAAGACCTCGCCCACCTCCGGCCAGACGGGCGAGTGCACCCAGACCGTCACCCTCGCCCCGAACACCAAGTACGCGCTGAGCGGCTGGGTCCAGGGCAGCTACGCCTACCTCGGCGTCCGCGGCGGTGCGACCGGCAGCGCCTGGACCAGCTCCACCGGCTGGACCAAGCTCACGGTCCCGTTCACCACCGGCCCCTCCGGCACCGCCACCGTCTACCTGCACGGCTGGTACGGCCAGGGCCCGGTCTACGGCGACGACCTCACGGTGGGCTGACCGCTCCGGCCGGGCATCGCCCGGATACGCTCGACCGGGCCCGGAAAGGATCTTCCCGGGCCCGGAAGGGTGCCATGAGCAGCGAAGAAGCGATCCGGATCCTGCGGGCGGCCGGGCGGCCGGCCGCCCGGTGGAAGAACGGCGGGGGAGTCACCCGGGAGATCGCCGCCGGGCCCGAGGGCTCCGGGATGGAGGATTTCGGCTGGCGGGTCAGCCTCGCCGAGGTCACCGCCGACGGGGCCTTCTCGGTGTTTCCCGGCGTCGACCGCACGCTCACCCTCGCGGAGGGCGCCGGCATGGACCTCGAGATCGGCGGCGTACGACGCCTCGTGGACCGGCGGTACGCGCCCCAGCGGTTTCCCGGGGACGAGCCCACCGACTGCCGGCTGCTGGCCGGTCCGGTGGTGAACTTCAACGTGATGTACCGCCGGGACGCGGTGAGCGCCGACACCGCCGTCGTACGGGGCGACCTCGCGCTCACCGTCCGGCCCGGGGAGAACCTGCTGGTCGTCGCCCTGGAGGGGACGGCCGAGATCGACGGCGCCGCCGAACTGGGCCCGTACGACGCCGCCTTGGTGACCGGCGCGCGGGAGGTCGTGCTACGGAGCTCCGGGCGCGCGGCGGTGGTCCGCCTGGCACCGGCTCCGGCATCGGCTCCGGCTCCGGCTCGGGCGGACCACGGCCGCGCTCAGCCGGTGTAGGAGGCCATCCGCTCCACCAGGGTCTTCGGCGCCCCGGCTCCGAAGCACAGGTCGAGGTTGTCCTCGGACTCGGCCGCGGCGGCCTCGGAGCGGGGGAACATGGCCTCCTCGTACGAGGCGAGGGCCCCCTCCGGGTCCCCGGGGCGGGCCAGCAGGGCCGCGGCGAGCTCGGCGCCGTCGAGCATGGCCAGGTTGGCGCCCTCCCCGGCGAAGGGGGACATCAGGTGCGCGGCGTCGCCGAGCAGGGTCACCCCCGGGGAGCGGTCCCAGCGGTGGCCCACCGGCAGTGCGTGAATCGGCCGGCCCACCAGCGGGACGTCGCTGTCGGCGACGAGCGCGCGCAGCCGCGGGTCCCATCCGGCGAACCGTTCCAGGACGGCCTCCACCGCCGGTGCGGAACCGGCGGCCCACTCCTCGGCCGTCCGCAGGGCGGCGTACACGTGCACGGTGCCCCCCGGCTCCCGGTGGGCGAGCAGGCCCAGGCCCTCGTCGAGCGCGAACATCATCCCGCCGCCGACCAGGGCCGCGCTCGCGGGATGGCGGAGGTCCGCGTCGTACAGGTGCGCCTCGGCGAAGGACAGGCCGCAGTACCGCGGGAGCGCGGACGAGACCAGCGGACGGACCTTCGACCAGGCGCCGTCCGCGCCGACGAGCAGGCCGGTGGTGAAGGCGGACCCGTCGGCCAGGGTCACCTCGTGGACGCCGTCACCGAGGGCCCGTACGCCGGTGGCCTTCGCGCCCCAGCGGACCGTACCCGTGGGAAGCGAGTCGAGGAGCAGGTCGCGCAGCGCGGAACGGTGCACCTCGGGACGGCCGCGGTCCCCGCCGTCCTGCTCATCGGCGTGTTCGAGGTGGACGGCCGCGCCGCGGTCGAGGATCCGCATGGCCTGGCCGCCGGGGAGCACGAGCGTGCGGAAGTCCTCGTGGAGTCCGGCGGTGCGCAGGGCGGCCTGGCCGGACTCCTCGTGCAGATCGAGCATGCCGCCCTGGTCGCGGGCGGTGCGTGAGGCGTCGAGGTCGAAGACGGCCGCCTCGATCCCGTGCAGGTGCAGGACGCGGGCCAGGGTGAGGCCGCCGAGTCCGGCGCCGATGATCGCGAGGGGGTGGTGGGTGGTCGTCATGGTGGCGCTCCTTGGGCAGTGGGCGGGGCGGGGCGGTGGCGTGTGGGTCAGGCGCCGTGGCCGGCGGTCTCGGCGTGTGCGGCGCGGGGCAGCAGCCGCAGGGCCGGGAGGCAGGCGGCCGTGACGGCCAGGACGGTGACTAGGCTGACGGCCATGGCGTGGGCCGGGGCGCCGGAGTGGAAGTAGACGGTGGTGACGACGGCCGAGCCGATGCCGTTGGCGATCTGCTGGACGGCGGTGAGGGAGCCGCCCGCGCTGCCGGCCTCCTCGGCGGACACGTCGCCGAGGGTGATGTCGAAGAGGGTGCCGAAGCAGGCGCCCATGCCGAGGCCGGTGACGAAGACGGCCGGGGCCATCGCCCACAGGGTGAGGTCCGTGCCGCGGGAGAGGACGAGCGCGAGGAGCCAGCCGGCGCCCGCGAAGGTGAGCAGCATGCCGGCCAGGATGAGCGTGCGTCCGAGCTTGCGGGTGAGGCCGGACATGCCGGCGACGGCCGAGGCGATGATGCCGAGGGTCAGCGGCAGCAGTCCGAGGGCGGTGTCGCCCGGGCTGGAGTGCAGGGCCTGCTGCATGAAGAGGGAGGTCACGTAGAGCAGGCCGCTGGTGACCGCGAAGTACAGCATTCCGACGAACAGGCCCGAGGTGAAGCCCTTGTTGCGGAAGAGGGAGGGCTTGATGAGGGGTTCGGCGGCGGTGCGCTGACGGCGTGCGTACAGGACGAGGAAGAGCACCCCGGCGGCCAGGGAGCCGAGCGCCGTCGCGCCCCAGCCGTGGGTGGAACCCTCGATCAGGCCGAACATCAGGGCGAACATCGTCAGGCCGAGGAGCGCCGCGCCCACGCCGTCCACGCTCAGGGAGCGGTCGCCGGGGTCGCGGGGGAGCAGGCGGGCGGCGGCGAAGGTGCCGAAGACGCCGAGGATCAGATTGATCAGGAAGACCGGGCGCCAGGACAGGCCGGCCAGGTCGGCGTCGATGAGGAACCCCGCCAGGATCGGGCCGCCGACGGTGGCCGCGCCGAGCAGCGGGCCGAAGAGGTTGAAGGCCTTGCCCAGCTGCTCGCGGGAGAACGACCGCGTCATGATCGCCATGCCCTGCGGGATGAGCAGGGCGCCGAAGGCGCCCTGGAGCACCCGGGCCGCGATGAGGAGCGCGGGGTCCGGGGAGAGCCCGCAGGCGGCCGAGGCCGCGGTGAAGCCGGCCATGCCGATGAGGAACAGCCTGCGCTGTCCGAACTTGTCGCCCAGCCGGCCGCCGACGACCAGGAGCACGCCCATGGCCAGGGTGTAGGAGGAGCCCAGCCACTTGACGAGGCTCTCGCCGCCGCCTATCTCCCGGACGATCGTCGGCGCGGCGATGTTGGTCACCGTGGAGTCGATCATGTCGAGGGCGTCGGCGAGCAGGACCAGCCCGAGGATCAGCCAGAAGGCCGTGGTGGAGAGGGAGGCGGCCCCTCGAGGAGGCCGAGGGGGCCGGAGTTCGGCTACGGAGGACATGACGGCTCCTGGATCGAGGGGGAGGGGGAGCGAGGCGCGGCGGCGACCTCCCCTCCAGAAGAACACAATGACTATGAAAGTGCAATCGCTCCACTTTCGGAGTGACTGTGATCCGGCTCTATGCTGGTTCCATGACACGCATCGACAAGGCAGAGGCGGAACCGGACGGCTCCGGGCGACGCGAACGCAAAAAGGCCGCAACCCGGCAGGCGCTCGCCGACGCCGCCCTGCGGCTCTTCCTGGAGAAGGGCTTCGACCAGGTCAAGGTCGCCGAGGTCGCCGAGGCGGCCGACACGGCGCTGACGACCCTGTTCGCGCACTTCCCCGGCGGGAAGGAGGCGCTGATCCTGGAGGACGGCGCCGAGCGCGAGGAGTCCCTGGCCCTGGCGGTACGCGGCCGGGCCGACGGGGTGTCCGTCCTGGCGGCCCTGCGCGCGTTCTTCGCCGGCCGCGGCCCCTTCGATCCGGACCCGGCGCCGGAGTTCCTGCTCAAGACGCGGCTCGTCGTCGCCACGCCGGCACTGCGCGCCTACGCCCGCCGCATGTGGACCGGCTGCGAGGAGTCCCTGGCCACGGTGATCGCCGAGGCGTGCGGACGCCCGGCCGAGGACGACTCCCTGCGGATCCTGGCCCGCTACGTCCTGGAGATCCCCGACCTCGCGGGCATGCGGCCGGACCCGCGACAGGCCCTGGACACGGCCTTCGACCACCTGGAACGGGGCTGGCCCGGGGTGTGATCCGAATCCTGTGCATTCGGTGATATCCGAAGCCGGCCGGTACGGGGCGGCGTCTTCGAATCGAAGCAGCCCCGCCTCGGCCGCCACCCTGAACGTGGCGTGCACCCAGGCCGCCCTGCAGGCCGCCATCAACTCGGACGGGCGGTGCTCCGTCGGTCCCTGGGCCCGTCTTCGCAGGTCAGATCGGTATCGCCGCGTGGGACGGGTGAGGATCGAACTTCCCTCCGTGCGCGAAGCGTTGACAAAGTCGTCATCTGCTAGAAACCTGTGGCGCCATGGCCGCATAACTGCGATCAGATCACTCAAAAAATTAATAACGATGCGCAAGATTGCGGCAGGCGCGGTTGCGCCGGGCCGGGTCCCCTCATGGAACAGAGGACAGCATGAGATGGAAGCAAAGCGGCCGGTTGATGGT
>NZ_JBHXKA010000035.1:0-67182 GCF_042722885.1 Streptomyces sp. NPDC058401 | reverse complement strand
TTTTTTTTATTGTGTGGGGGGCTTGTTTTTTTTTAAAACCCACCCCCCCCCCCCCGGGCGGCGCCCTGACCCCCCCCCCCCCCGGGGGGGCCCCCCCGCGCCCCCGCGCCCCCGCCCCCGTTCAAGCGGGCGGCGAGGACACCCCTGAGGCCACGCAGGGCACTCAGGCCACGCAGGCCCCTCAGGTCAGGAGCTTCTCCTTGGCCTTGTCGAACTCCTCCTGGGTCAGGTGACCCTTCTCCTTGAGGGAGGACAGCTTCGCGAGTTCCTCGGCCGGGCTGCTGCGGGGGCCCGCCGCCTTCTGGACGTAGTCCTGGAAGGCCTGCTCCCGCTCCTCCGCCTGCTTCATGTCCCGCTTGCTCATGCCCTTGCCGCGGACGATGAGGTAGACGAAGACGCCGATGTAGGGCAGCAGGAGCACCAGAATCAGCCAGCCGGCCTTGCCCCAGCCGTGCAGCTCGTGGTCCCTGAAGATGTCAGTGATCACCTTGAACAGCAGGAAGAACCACATGACCCACAGGAAGAGCCAGAGCATGGTCCAGAACAGGTTGAGCAGTGGATAGTCGTCCACGCGACACTCCGATCACATAAGGGACAGATCAATTCATACCGCCCGATTACGTGATCCGCACGCGGAGTAGCCGGTCCGCTCCCACCGCGGGACCATGAACCCATGGAGGAGGAGAGCCCCCTCACCGGGATCAGTCCCCCTGGCCGGATCGCCGCCCCCGGAGAGGGCATCGGCCAGGACGAGCTGGCGCTCGCCGCGCGCAACCACGGACTCCCGCTGGAGGCCCTGCGGTACGAGGTCACCCCGGCCGGCCTGCACTACGTACTCGTGCACTACGACATCCCGGACACGGGCACGGACAGCACCCCCGCTCCCACCCCCTGGCGCCTGACCCTCCACGGCCGCCTGCGAACCCCCCTGGACCTGAGCCTGGACGACCTCCGGGCCCTCCCCTCCGTCACCCACCGGGTCACCATGGAGTGCGCCGGCAACGGGCGGGCCCGACTGTCCCCGCGGCCGGTAAGCCAGCCCTGGCTGGTGGAGGCGGTCGGGACGGCCGAGTGGACCGGGGTGCCGCTGCGCGCGGTGCTCGCGGAGGCCGGGGTGACGCCGGACGCCGTGGAGGCGGTGTTCACGGGCGCCGACCACGGGGTGGAGCGGGGCGTCGAGCAGGACTACCGGCGCAGCCTGCCGCTGCCCGTCGCCGTCGGCGCGGACGTACTGCTGGCGCACACCATGAACGGCGGGCCCCTGCCGCCCCAGCACGGGCATCCGCTGCGGCTGGTCGTACCGGGCTGGTACGGCATGGCCCATGTGAAGTGGCTGCGCGACATCGAGCTCGTCGACACGGCGTTCCGCGGCTACCAGCAGGCCACGGCCTACCGCTTCAGGCAGAGCCCCGAGGAGCCCGGCGAGCCCGTCACGCGGATCGCCCCGCGCGCCCTGCTGATCCCGCCGGGATTCCCCGATTTCATGTCCCGCACCCGGGTCGTGCGTCCCGGCCCCGTACGGATCGCCGGGCGCGCCTGGTCAGGCTACGGGCCGGTCGTGCGCGTGGAGTTGAGCACCGACGGGGGTGGCGGCTGGGCCGACGCCGAGGTGCTGCCACAGGGCGGTCACCCGTACGCCTGGCAGGGCTGGCACGCCGACTGGACGGCGGTCCCGGGCAGCCACACCCTCCTGACCCGCGCCACCGACGCCTCGGGGCGCACGCAGCCGGTGCAACAGCCGTGGAACCGCGGGGGCTTCGGCAACAACCAGGTGCAGACGGTCTCCGTCGTGTGCCGCTGAGGCCTGCCCTCACCCGCCGCTGAACCCTGCCGTCCGCCAACCCCTTGCCACGGCCCTCCCCTTCCCCCGAAACTGACACATCGTCAGATCTTTGCGAGGGAACGAGGAAGGGAACCGGGAATGCAGACCATCTGGCTCGGCGGGCCCGAATGGGTCGCCGTTCTGCGGATCGGGCTCGGGCTGTGGTGGCTGGAGAGCTGGCGGCACAAGGACAAGAAGGACTGGTTCGGCGGAGGCGGCATCCGCTGGGCGGCCGGGGTGGCCGAGAAGCACCGCTGGGGCTTCGTCACGCGCGGCTTCGACGTCATCGTCAAGCCCTACCCGCGCTTCATGGCCTACCTCGTCGCCTACGCCGAACTGGCCCTGGGCCTGGGCCTCGTCGTCGGATTCCTGACCCCGATAGCCCTGCTCGCCGGGCTGCTGCTGAACCTGGTCTACCTGATCCTGATGATCCACGACTGGGGCGAGCAGGGGCAGAACCTGATGATGGCCCTGATCTCCGGCGTCGCCTTCTTCGCGATGGGCTGGCAGGTCTGGTCCCTGGACAACGCCCTCGGGCTCTTCTGACCGGGGACCGGCCCCCGGTCAGCCCCCGTAAGGCCGGTCAGCCCCGCCGGTCCAGCGGGTTCGCCGCGATGCGCTCCTTCGCGCCGCTCGCCACATAGGCCGCCGCCGCGCACTGGGGCTTGCGCGCGGCCTGGTCGCTGACCAGCGCGAAGAAGGCGTCGCCGAAACCGAGGCGCGGGTACTCCGTGAGCAGCGCGGCCGTGAAGACGGGGTCGGCGTCGAGGACGCCGACCCCGGAGACGTCGGCGGTCGTACCGATCTGGAGCAGGTGGCCCTCCACGTCCTCGGCGGCCGTGACGTCCTCGCGCATGTGCCGCACGATGATCTCCTCGGCCCGCGCCCGCCGCTCCGCGGGCCAGCCCAGCCCCGCCGTCAGCACGCGCGCGACGTGGCCGCCCGCCTCCTCGAAGGGCAGGGTGTGGCTGTCGAAGGGCGCGGTCAGCCCGAGATCGTGCACCAGCGCGCTGACGTAGAAGAGTTCGCGGTCGTACGAGAGGCCGTGCCGGTCGGCGTACTCGGCCCCGAAGGCGTACGACCGGACCGAGTGGTTCAGCAGCGCCCCGTCGGTGTATTCGGTGGCGATCCCCAGTGCCGCGCGGGCCGACGGAGTGTCAAGGGTCCATGTCACGAAGGTCATGGCAGGTCAGCGTAGGCGGGGCCGGAAGTCCACCTCCGACGGCCCCTCCTCTCCCGGCCAGGCCAGCAGCCGGGGCGGAGCCGCCGGGGTCTCGGCGAGGACGGTGCCGCGCGAGACCACGTAGCGGGGGCGGACCTGGCGGCGGACGGCCTCGGTGGGCGATTCGGCCGGCAGCAGCACGAAGGAGGCCGGGTTGCCCTGGCGGACCCCGTACTCGGAGGGCGAGAGGCCCAGGACGCGCGCCGCGCGCTCCGTCACCATCTCGAAGGCGACCGGGATCTCGTCGGCCCCCGTGAGCTGGGCGGCGTAGATCCCGACGAGGGCGGTCTGCAGCGGGTTGCCGGTGCCGAGCGCGTTCCAGGGGTCCATCACGTCGTCGTGGCCGAAGGCCACGTTGACCCCCGCCGCCAGCATCTCCTTGACCTGGGTGAGGCCGCGCCGCTTGGGGTAGGCGTCGAAACGGCCCTGGAGGTTGAGGTTGGCGAAGGGGTTCGAGACGAGGTTGATCCCGGAACGCGACAGCAGCCGCTGGAGTTTGAAGCTGTACGCGCCGCCGTAGGAGCCCATCGCCGTCGTGTGCGAGGCCGTCACGTGCCCGCGGAGCCCCGAGCGCAGGGCGTGGGCGGCCAGCACCTCCACGAAGCGGGACTGCTCGTCGTCGATCTCGTCGCAGTGCGCGTCCACCCGCAGGCCCTGCTCCTCGGCGATCCGGAAGGCGACGGCCAGCGATTCCACCCCGTCCTCCCGGGTGTCCTCGAAGTGCGGGATGGCTCCGACCACGTCCGCCCCGCGCCGGACGGCCTCGCGCAGCAGCCGTTCGCCGCCGGGGAAGGAGACGATGCCCTCCTGCGGGAAGGCGACGATCTGCAGGGTCATGACCTCCCGGACCCGGTCGCGCACCTCCAGCAGCGCGTCGAGCGCGGTCAGCTCCGGGTCGGTGACATCGCAGTGGGTGCGCACGTGCAGGACGCCCTGCGCCGCCTGCCAGCGGAGCACCTCCGTGGCCCGCGCGATCACGTCCTCGCGGGTCAGGGTCTTCTTGCGCTCGCTCCAGCAGGCGATGCCCTCCCAGAGGGTCCCGGAGACGTTGGGGCGCGGGTCTCCGGCCGTCAGGGCCGTGTCGAGATGGATGTGCGGCTCGACGAAGGGCGCGCTGAGCAGGCCGCCGTGCGCCTCGATCAGCACCCCCGTCGCCGGCGGCTCCTTCTGGTCGTCGTACGGGAGCACGCGCGCGATCCGCCCGTCCTCCGCGACCTCGACGTCGTGCAGGCCTTCGCTGTGCAGCAGCCGGGCGCCCCGGACGATCATCCGCATGGCGCCACCCTACGCACGCCCCGCCGCCCCGGCCCGGCGATCAGCCGCGCTTCGCCTGGGACTTCTGCCGCTTGCCCCGCGTCTTCTCGGAGATCGACTGCACGTCCCTGACGGCGGCCTTGGCGCGCGCCTCGGCCGCCGTGTTCTTCGCCATCACGACCTCGGAATCGTGATGCGCGTCCTGATGACCGTGCTGACTCCGGTGCGCCTTCTTCGCCATGACCGCAGCTCCTCCGCCGGGAATGCGACAGAACTTCGTACGCAGACCACCTTGCGCCCGTTCGGGCCCGTCGGCATCTCGGGCGATCGGGTTACATGGGTGCATGACTGACGCCACCGCCGACACGAACGACGCCGACACGAACGAGGCCTCCGCGGACGCCGCCGCCATGCCCGACTGGGAGAAGCGCTTCCGGGCCCCGCGCGTGGGGCTGCCCGAATGGGCCGAGGACGCGCCCGACCGCTCGCTCTTCGTCTCCAACGCCACCGGGACCTACGAGCTCTACGCCTGGGACCGTGCCACCGGCGCCCAGCGGCAGGCCACCGACCGGCCCAACGGGACCACCGACGGCACCCTGTCCCCCGACGGCGAGTGGGTCTGGTGGTTCTCCGACACCGACGGCGACGAGTTCGGCACCTGGGTCCGCCAGCCCTTCGCGGGCGGCCCCGACGAGCCGGCCACCCCCGGGCTGGAGGCCTCCTACCCCGCCGGGCTGGCCATCGGGCGGGACGGGACGGCCGTCGTGGGGCGCTCCACCGACGAGGAGGGCACCACGATCCACGTGGTCCGGCCCGACGGGTCCGAGCCGGCCGTCGTCTACCGGCACCGCGAGTCCGCCGGCGTCGGCGACCTGTCCCGCGACGGGACCCTGCTCGCCGTCGAGCACACCGAGCACGGCGACGCGATGCACTCGGCGCTGCGCGTGATCACCCTGGACGGCGCCACCGTCGCCGAGCTGGACGACTCCAAGGACGGCACCGAGGAGCTGGGCCTCATGGTGCTCGGCTTCGCGCCCGTCGCGGGAGACACCCGGCTGCTGGTCGGCCACCAGCGGCGCGGCCGGTGGGAGCCCATGGTGTGGGACGTGGCCGCGGGCACCGAGGAGGGGCTCGCCGTCGACCTGCCGGGCGACGTGGGCGCCGAGTGGTACCCCGACGGGTCCGCGCTGCTGATCGAGCACGGCTACGAGGCGCGCAGCGAGCTCTTCCGCTACGACCTGGCCGCGCGGGAACTCGTACGGCTCGACACTCCGCCGGGCACCGTGTCGGGTGCGACGGCGCGGCCCGACGGGTCCGTGGAGTACCAGTGGTCCTCCGCGGCCGAGCCCAGCGTCATCCGGTCGACCGCGGGCGGGGTCGTGCTCGACCCGCCCGGTTTCCGGCCGCCGGGCTCCGTACCGGTCGAGGACGTGTGGGTCGAGGGCCCCGGCGGGCGGATCCACGCCCTCGCCCAGCGGCCCGTCGGCCACGGCGACGGCCCCCTCCCCACCGTCTTCGAGATCCACGGCGGGCCCACCTGGCACGACAGCGACGCCTTCGCCGCGACCCCGGCGGCCTGGCTCGACCACGGTTTCGCGGTCGTCCGGGTCAACTACCGCGGTTCGACCGGCTACGGGCGCGAGTGGACCGACGCCCTCAAGCACCGGGTCGGCCTGATCGAGCTGGAGGACGTCGAAGCCGTACGGGAATGGGCGGTGGGCTCCGGCCTCGCGGACCCGGCACGCCTGGTGCTGTCCGGCGGCTCCTGGGGCGGCTACCTGACGCTCCTGGGCCTCGGCACCCGGCCGGACGACTGGGCGGTGGGCCTGGCGGCCGTACCGGTCGCCGACTACGTGACGGCGTACCACGACGAGATGGAGGCACTGAAGTCCCTGGACCGCACCCTCTTCGGCGGTACCCCGGAGGAGGTCCCGGAGCGCTTCGCGGCCTCCTCGCCGCTGACGTACGTGGACGCGGTGAAGGCGCCCGTGCACATCGCGGCGGGGCTCAACGATCCGCGCTGCCCCCTCCAGCAGATCGAGAACTACGTGGACCGGCTGGCGGCGCGCGGGGCCGAGCACGAGGTGTACCGCTACGACGCCGGGCACGGCTCGCTCGTCGTGGAGGAGCGGATCAAGCAGGTCCGCATGGAGATCGACTTCGCGCTGAAGCACCTGCCGCGGTAGTCCCCCGACCGCCCCGGCAACGGCGAACCGGTGCGCCCCCCGTACGGTGGTGGGGTGCACCGGTTTCTCCTGACCCCGCGCTGGTGGGGGATCAACGTCTTCGTCGCCCTCGGCGTTCCCTTCTGCCTGTTCATGGGGACCTGGCAGCTCGGCCGGTTCGAGGACCGCGTCGACACCCACAAGGAGGCGACCAGCGCACGCCCCGCCGAACAGGCGGCCGCGCCGCTGGAGTCGCTGCTCCCGGTGGACAAGCGGACCTCCGGACGGCTCGCCTCGGTCTCCGGGGAGTACGCCGACCAGCTCCTCGTCCCCGAGCGGCGGCTCGACGGGAAGTCCGGCTTCTACGTCCTGACCCTGCTGAAGACCGACACCGGCAAGGCCGTACCCGTGGTCCGGGGCTGGCTGCCCGGCAACGCCGACGCGGGCCGGGCCCCGGCTCCGCCGACCGGGCGGGTCGAGGTGACGGGGGCGCTCCAGGCCTCGGAGAACTCCACCAGCAAGGGCGTCTACTCCTCGGGCGGGCTGCCGGCCGGGCAGCTCGGCGTCATCGGGGCGGCCTCGCTCGTCAACATCGTGCCGTACGGCCTGTACGACGGCTGGCTCACCGTGCAGACGCCCGCCGACGGGATGACTCCGGTACCGGCGCAGGCTCCGGCCAACACCGGGCTGGACCTGAAGGCCTTCCAGAACCTCGGCTACACCGGCGAGTGGTTCGTCTTCGCCGCGTTCGTGCTCTTCATGTGGTTCCGGCTGTACCGCCGCGAGGTGGAGACCCTGCGCGACGCGGAGGCGGGCCTCCTCGCCGAGACCCCGGAGCAGGAACCCACGGAGCGGGAACCCGCGGGACAGGACCCCGCGGAGCGGGATCCGGCAGCGCCGGCCCCTGCCGGGGCCGGCTCCGCTTCGGCTACCTGAGCGGGATGACGCCCGTCCGGTAGACCGTTCCGCCGCACGCTTCCGGGATGCTCAGCTGCGTCGTCGGGCCGTCGGGACCGTCCGGATTGGGCGTGTGGGCCACCAGGGCGCCGAGCGGCGGGATCGCCGCCTGGGACTCGCCCGTGTCGGTGCCCGTCCCCGCGTCCGCGGCGCCGGAGCCCTGCTCCGGGTTGCCCCCACCGCTCGCAGCGGGGCAGCCGCCCTCCGGCGGCACCCAGGCGAATCGGACCTCGTACTGCGCGTTCGGCGGGAGCACCAGCCGCAGGGTCTCCACCGACGGGTCGGGCAGCAGCCCGGTCGCCGCATCGCCCGTGACGTGGTTGACGACCGTCACCGGTGCACCGCCCTGGAACGCCGGGCCCGCCGCCAGCGACTCGGGGCCGCGGACGGTACAGCTTCTCGACGACACGTTGGTGACCTTGAAAGCGCCGGCGACCTTGCCTCCGGTCGACGGGGCCTTGGTGCTGCCCGCCACGGAGATCTGGCTCTGGCCGCAGTTGGGCACGGCCCCGGAGGCGGGCGGGATGCCGCCGCCGACGGAGCCGGTGGTGCCGGGGATGGGCGAGGGGGCGCGGGGCGGGGTGACGTTCGGCCCGCCGATGCTCGGGAGGCCTCCGTCCGGCGGCAGCGGCGGCAGGGTGCTGGCGTCGCCGTCGTCCGTCTTGTCCTTGCCGTCCTTGTCCTTGTCCTTGTCCTTGTCCGAGGTCTTCTTCGGCTTCGGACGGGACCCGGAGCCGTTCTGGTGCAGGCCGGACCCCTTCGAGTCCCCGCCCTTCTGGCCGTGGCCCGCCATCGTGGAGCGGTCGGAGCCGCCGCCCGTCGCGGAGGTCAGGTGCAGGCCCACGGGGATCCCGCCGCCCAGCACCACGACGGCCGCCGCGGCGGCGACGAGGATCCGCCGGTTGCGGACCCGGCGCGCGGGAACCGCGTACCGCAGCCGCTCCAGCGCGTCGCCGGAGGGCTCGATCCCACCGACGACCCCGCGCAGCAGATCGCGCAGCACGTCCTCTTCGGCCAGGGGCTCGGCGGCCACGGGCTTGACGACGGCGGGCTTGACGACGCTGAGCTTGGCGACCGCGGGCTCGGCAGCGGACTCCGCCGCCTCGGGCGCATCCGCGGTGCTCGCCGTGTCCGGCTCGCTCGGCTCACTCGCCGTGCCGAACACGAGCGCCCGCAGGGCCTCGGGGCCCCCGGAGGCAGATTCGCCGGACTGGCCGGACTGGCCGGACCGGCCGGTCGGCTCCGGTTCCAGACCCTCGTTCTTCTTCCGGTCCTCACTCATGACTGCGCAGCCTCCATCGCCACCCGCAGCGCGGCAATGCCCCGCGATCCGTACGCCTTGACCGAACCGAGCGATATGCCGAGGGTCTCGGCGACCTGGGCTTCCGTCATGTCAGAGAAGTAGCGCAACGACAGCACCTCTCGCTGGCGTCGCTGGAGTCCGCGCATCGCCTTGATGAGATCGTCCCGTTCCAGCAGGTCGTACGCGCCTTCCTCGGCGCTCGCCATGTCCGGCATCGGCTTCGACAGAAGCTTCAGGCCGAGGATGCGGCGGCGCAGGGTGGAGCGCGAAAGGTTGACGACGGTCTGGCGCAGGTAGGCCAGCGTCTTGTCCCGGTCCCGGACCCGGTTGCGGGCCGAGTGGACGCGGATGAAGGCCTCCTGGACGACGTCCTCGCAGGAGGCGGTGTCGTCGAGGAGCAGTGCGGCGAGGCCCAGGAGCGAGCGGTAGTGGGCCTGGTAGGTCTCCGTGAGGTGGTCGACGGTGGTCCCCGCGATCACCTCGACGACTTCGGCGACCTCGACGGCCTCGGCCGGCATGGTCTCCGAGCTGTCGCGCGGGCCGGGTACCAGGCCTTCCAGCACCGGG
The DNA here is from genome assembly GCF_042722885.1 of Streptomyces sp. NPDC058401. NCBI lineage: Bacteria > Bacillati > Actinomycetota > Actinomycetes > Kitasatosporales > Streptomycetaceae > Streptomyces > Streptomyces sp. NPDC058401. The sequence goes on along the minus strand of NZ_JBHXKA010000035.1, from coordinate 57,892 downwards.
GCTCCGGGCGCCGTGGCGGCGGGCGGAACGGGAACGATCACCGGGCGCCTGCCGGGCGTGCGGGACCGCAGACGCGACGGGACCTGGAGCGTCCCGGTGCGCGCCGCGATGACGGGGAGTTCGAGCAATGCTTCTGCCACGCCTGTTGGACACGCGTCCCCCCGGCAGGGTTGTACGCGCACGGCAGATTCATCGGGGGGATTCTCATCGTCTTCTTGCGTAGCCGCTCACCCGGGCGCGGGTCGTCGTACGACGACAGCCGTCGGGCCATCCACTCGATCAAGGGATTAACGATGATCCTACAAACTGAAAGAGCCAAAATCAGCCGCGATGAGCTCCGCAGTTTGTGTGGCATTGAGCGCAGCGCCCTGGCGGAGGTTGTCCGCGCAGACGAAGAACTCCAGCGACCGCGGGTCGTCGAGCGAGCGCCGCACCCGCCCCACCCAGGCCGGATCCGTTCCCGCGGCGTCCGAAGGCGTCGGGAACTCCCCCGCGGCCGGGTCGTCGACGAGGACCACCCCGGGGGCCGATTCCAGGATCTCCCGGGCGTGCACCGCCTCGACGGCGCCCTCGAACCGGGCCCGTACGGACAGTGAATGCCCGGTCAGTACGGGTACCTGTACGCAGGTCACGGACACCGGCAGCTCCGCCAGGTCCAGGATCCGGCGTACTTGCGCCCGTACGGCCAGCTCGTGCGAGGACCAGCCGTCCTCGCGGAGCTCACCGGACCACGGCACCACGTTGAGCGCGAGCGGACCCGCGAAGGGCCCGGTGTCATCGCCCACGGCCCGGCGCACGTCCCCGGGATGCTCCCCCAGGGAGCTGCCGGCGATGAGCGACAGCTGGCGGCGCAGCGCCTCCGAGCCGGCCCGGCCCGCCGCGCTCGCGGCCTGGTACGTGGAGACGGCCAGCTCGGCCAGCGCGTACTCGGCGTGCAGCGCGCCCAGCGCCGCGATCATCGCGGCGGTCACGCAGTCGGGCCCGGCGACGATCCCGCGCGGCCGGATCCGGGCCGCGTGCCCGTTCACCTCGGGCACCACCAGCGGTACCTCGGGGTCTTCGCGGAAAGCCGCGGACTGGTCCACCACGACGGCACCGCGCGCGGTGACGACGGGAGCCCACCGGGCCGAGATCTCGGCCGGGGTCAGGAAGAGCGCGATGTCGCCCGCCCCGAGGCCGTCGAAGGCGTCTTCGGTGAGGGCGAGCACCTCGGTCTCCGTACCGCGCACGGTCAGCCTGCGGCCGGCCGAGCGCGAGGAGGCGATCAGGCGTACGTCGCCCCAGACGTCCGCACGCTGGGACAGCAGCTGGAGCAGGACGGAGCCGACGGCTCCGGTCGCCCCGACCACGGCGAGTGCCGGGGCGGAGGCGGACCGGGCCGCGGACGGGATCAACGTCCCGTGCCTCCGTAGACGACGGCTTCGTCGCCGCTGTCGTTGTCGAGGCCGAAGGCCGTGTGCACGGCGCGGACGGCCTCGTTGACGTCGTCCTGGCGGGTCACGACCGAGATGCGGATCTCCGAGGTGGAGATCAGCTCGATGTTGACGCCCGCGTCGGACAGTGCCTGGAAGAACGAGGCGGTGACGCCCGGGTTGGTCTTCATGCCCGCGCCGACCAGGGAGATCTTGCCGATCTGGTCGTCGTAGCGCAGGGACTCGAAGCCGATGGTGCCCTTCGCCTTCTCCAGGGCGTCGATGGCCTTGTGGCCCTCGGCCTTGGGGAGGGTGAAGGAGATGTCCGTCAGGCCCGTGGAGGCGGCGGACACGTTCTGCACGATCATGTCGATGTTGATCTCGGCGTCCGCGATGGCGCGGAAGATGGCCGCGGCCTCACCCGGCTTGTCCGGGACGCCGACGACCGTGATCTTGGCTTCGGAGACGTCGTGAGCGACTCCGGAGATGATGGCGTGCTCCACCGGCTCGTCCCCTTGCGGATTCTCGTTGCTGACCCAGGTGCCCGGCAGTCCCGAGAAGGACGAGCGGACGTGGATCGGGATGTTGTAGCGGCGCGCGTACTCGACGCAGCGGTGCAGCAGCACCTTGGAACCGGAGGCCGCGAGCTCCAGCATGTCCTCGGAGTTGATCCATTCGATCTTCCGGGCCTTCTTCACGACGCGGGGGTCCGCGGTGAAGACGCCGTCGACATCGGTGTAGATCTCGCAGACCTCGGCGTCCAGCGCCGCGGCGAGCGCGACGGCGGTCGTGTCCGAGCCGCCCCGGCCGAGGGTGGTGATGTCCTTGCTGTCGGCCGACACACCCTGGAAGCCGGCGACGATGGCGATGTTGCCCTCGTCCAGCGCGGTGCGGATACGGCCCGGCGTGACATCGATGATGCGCGCTTTGTTGTGGACCGAGTCGGTGATGACGCCTGCCTGGCTACCGGTGAACGACTGGGCCTCGTGGCCCAGGTTTTTGATCGCCATGGCCAGCAGGGCCATGGAGATCCGCTCTCCGGCGGTCAGCAGCATGTCGAATTCGCGCCCGGCAGGCATCGGGGACACCTGCTCGGCGAGATCGATCAGCTCGTCCGTCGTGTCGCCCATCGCGGAAACCACGACGACCACTTGGTGGCCGTTCTTCTTGGCATCCACGATCCGCTTGGCAACACGCTTGATGCCTTCGGCATCGGCTACGGAGGAGCCTCCGTACTTCTGCACGACAAGGCCCACGTGCGCTCCTCGCTCAATCCGTCTCATTGCTGGTGCAGTCTAACGAGCGGCCGCGATACGACCGCCTCGTACCACATCATGAGACGAAAAGATCAGCGGACAAGTTCCCCCGCCGAGGGGATCGCGAGGGATTGTCACCGTCGGCCGAGCTGGCCGAGCTCCTCGGCCATGACCTGGCCGGCCTGCTCCGCGAGCTCGTCCTCGGCGAGGTCCTCGTCCGTGTCCAGCCCGTCCAGCGCGGCCAGCGGCTGGTCGAGGCGGACGTGCGCGATCAGCGACTGGAGGGCGCGCAGCGTGGCCGAGGCCGTGGGGCCCCAGTTGGTGAAGTACGAGAACTGCCACCACCACAGCGCCTCGGTGATCCGGCCCGCCTGGTGGTGGATGAGCCCGTGCCGCAGGTCGGCGACCATGTCGGCCAGGTCGTCGGAGATCCGGTGCGGGACCGGGGCCTTGCGCGGCTCGTAGGGGTCGAAGACCTCCGAGTAGACGTCGACCGGCTCCAGCATCACCGCGAACCGCTCGCGCAGGTCCTCCACGTCCGGCTCCGGGCCCAGGTCGGGCTCGTAGCGCTCGTCGGGCAGGACGTCCTGGTACGCGCCCAGCCGGCCGCCCGCCAGCAGCAGCTGGGACACCTCCAGGAGGAGGAAGGGCACGGCGCTGTCCGGGTCCTCGCCCTTGGCCACCTCGGTGACCGCGACGATGAAGGACTCGATCTGGTCCGCGATCGAAGCCGCGAAATCGTCCGGATCCAGTCCCAGGGCGTGCAGCGTTGCGTCAGACATCGAGAAGTCGCCTTCCTTCAAAGGCCCGCCCCAGCGTGACCTCGTCCGCGTACTCCAGATCTCCCCCGACGGGGAGCCCGCTGGCCAGGCGGGTGACCTTGAGGCCCATGGGCTTCATCATGCGGGCGAGGTAGGTGGCGGTCGCCTCGCCTTCCAGATTCGGGTCGGTCGCGATGATCAGCTCGGTGACCGAACCGTCCGCGAGCCGCGCCAGCAGCTCCCGGATGCGCAGATCGTCCGGGCCGACGCCCTCGATCGGGCTGATCGCGCCGCCGAGGACGTGGTACCGGCCCCGGAACTCGCGGGTCCGCTCGATCGCGACGACGTCCTTCGACTCCTCGACCACACAGATGACCGTGAGATCGCGGCGCGGATCGCGGCAGATGTTGCACCGCTCCTCCTGCGCCACGTTCCCGCACACCGCACAGAACCGGACCTTGTCCTTGACCTCCAGCAGCGTGTGCGCGAGGCGGCGGACGTCGGTGGGCTCGGCCTGCAGGATGTGGAAGGCGATCCGCTGCGCGCTCTTGGGCCCGACGCCGGGCAGCCTGCCCAGTTCGTCGATCAGGTCCTGGACCACGCCTTCGTACAACGGACTGCCTTCTTTCGGTTCTGGTGCTGAGGAGTGCGGGTGGGGAAACGGGGTCTGGAGGTCTAGGGGTCTAGAACGGAAGGCCGGGGATGCCGCTGCCGCCGCCCAGGCCCTGCGCCAGCGGGCCCAGCTTCTGCTGCTGGAGCGCCTGCGCATTCTCGTTGGCCGCCTGGACCGCCGCGACCACCAGGTCCGCGAGCGTCTCCGTGTCCTCGGGGTCCACGGCCTTCGGGTCGATCACCAGCGCGCGCAGTTCACCGGAACCGGTGACGGTCGCCTTCACCAGGCCGCCGCCGGCCTGGCCCTCGACCTCGGCCTGCGCCAGCTCCTCCTGCGCCACGGCAAGGTCCTGCTGCATCTTCTGGGCCTGCTGGAGCAGCTGCTGCATGTTGGGCTGACCACCACCGGGAATCACAGGTCACTCACTCCGTAGCGTCGGGCCAAGCGCCGGCGGCTTGGTCAATCCGAGCCTACGTGCTCCCCGGGCGCCGCGCCCTACGCCGTGAGGACCAACTCTTTCGAGTGAGAGACGTGGCGTGCGCGTACCTGATGACGCCCCTCTTGCGGGCGGAAATCCCGGGAATCGTTGCCCACCGCGTCTCATTCGAAGGTAGGAAGAGCATGCGCACCATTGCGCACACGCGCACCACCACACGTTCAGCGCAGGCAGAGGGAGTGCCCGGGTGAGTCAGCCGGAGATGCAGCCCGAGGGGCCACCCCGGGATCCCGCAGAGGACGGCGACCTTACCGGCCGGCCGTTCCCTCTCGGGGACTGGGGCGAGCCCGCCGAGCGGCTCGACGAGCTCTACCGACGGGTCGAAGCCGATGCGCTGCGCACCGCCGAGTGGTACCTGTCGGACCGGGCGTGGAAGCGCCGGGGGGCCCGGGTCCTGCGGATCGCGGCCGCCGCCGGCGCGGTCACCGGCGCCGCGATGCCGCTGCTGGAACTGACCGGCTCGGTGCCCGGAGCGGCCTCGTACGGCTATCTGGCGCTGCTGCTGGGCGCGGCCGCCCTGGCCTGCGACCGGTTCTTCGGCCTGACCTCGGGCTGGATGCGGGACGTGGCGACGGCGCAGGCCGTGCAGCGACGGCTGCAAACCCTGCAGTTCGACTGGGCCACGGAGAACGTGCGGGAGATCCTGGGCCCGACCGAGGGCACCGCCAGCGAGGCCGCGGAGCGATGTCTGACCGTGCTGCGCCGCTTCTCGGAGGACGTGACCGAGCTCGTGCGGTCCGAGACCGCGGAGTGGATGGTGGAGTTCAGCTCCGGCCCCGCCCCGCTGGTCATGCAGTCGCTGGGCGCGGGCGGATCCCGCTCGGAGGCCCACGTGCCGCCGGCCCGCTTCCCGCTCCCCCCTGGCACCCGCCCGAACATGCCCCGCCAGAGACCGCCGGAGCAGCCCCGCTGAACAGGACGGGGCCGGCTCCGCCGTGCGGAGCCGGCCCCGTCCCGTACCGGCCGTGTCAGCTGAAGATGATCATCGAGCCCTGGCCGAGGCTCCGGGTCGCCGCCGCGTGCAGGCCCAGCCACACGTGCCGCTCCCGCGCGAAGGGGCTGTCGTCGTACGGGATCGGCCCGGCCGGCTCCTCCAGCGACGTCGGCCGCCCCGGGGGCGCCGGGGCCAGCGGCGGGTTCCGGGGGTCTATCCCGATCGCGGGAGCCACCAGCGCCAGCTCGCGCAGCAGGCCCTGCGCGGACCCCAGCGGCCCGCCCCCGGCCAGCAGCTCCTCGTTGGCCAGCGGGTAAGCGAAGTCCACGGGGACGTAGGCCCCCGCGTGGTCGTAGTGCCACACCAGGTGCGACTGCTGGGCCGTCGGCTCGAACATCTCCAGCAGTTGCTCGTAGTCCCCGCCCAGCTCGTCCACCGGAGTCACCGGCAGCCCGCAGATCTGGAGCAGGTACGCCCGCCGCAGGAAGTGCAGGGCGTCGTAGTCGAAACCGGCCACCGGGGCGACGTCCCCGGACAGCCCCGGCATGTACGCGAACACCGGCACGGACGGCAGTCCGGCCTCGCCCAGCGCCTTGTCGTACGAGGCGATCTCTTCCGCGAAGGGATTGTCGGGGCTGTGGCACAGCACGTCGACAAGGGGGACCAGCCACAGGTCACAGGCCACTCGGCCTCCGATCAGTCGTTGTCGCCGATCGGGCCAGCGTAGTGCGCCGGACACGCTCAGCGAAGGGGTGAGCAGAACCGAAGGTGCGCAGGACACCCCCTAAGGCTCCCCCGGGCCCACCCTCCAGACCCATACGTCGCGCACCTGCTCCGGTTCCCGGCCCAGCAGGCCGGTGAGCAGGTCCCGCAGCTCGGTGTCCCGGTCCTGGAAGGGCAGGACGACCGCGCCGGCCTTCCAGTACTCCAGGTCCTGGCGGGCCTGGAGCCGCCAGCCGGCGTCGGCCTCGGGCGGCTGCGCGCCGTAGCGGACGTCGCGCAGGAGGTTCGAGAGGTGCCGCGGGGTGGCCCCGTAGATGCCGATCCGGTCGGGGCCCCACGGGCCGTTGAAGTAGCCGCCGGCCAGCCGGAAGCCGAAGTCCGCCTTCACCTGCCAGTGCAGTGCGTCCGCCTGGCCCGGGTCCGGCAGCGGTACCGGAACGAGTGCCTCCCCGTCCTTGACGTAGCCCTTCCAGTCCCCGGAGCTGATGAAGGCGGGCACCGGCGCGCGGTCCCGTACGGTCAGCGGCAGCGGCAGCACCGGGATCAGCGCGGCCGCCGCCCCCAGGAGGCCCAGCGTGCGCAGCTCGCGCGTGCGCAGCCGCAGGATCCGGTCGAGCGCGAGGGCGAGCAGGATGCCCAGGACGGGGGCGCACACCATCGCCACGCGCCCCTCGATCACCGACTCGAACAGCGGCAGCTTGATCATCAGGCGCCAGGGTCCCGGCAGCACGATCTCCGTGCGGGGCACGGGCACCCACGGCCCGAGGGACAGCAGCAGCGCGACGAAGGCGGTGAGCGCGAGGGCCCGTACGGGCTTGCTCCGCCACAGCCACACGCACACGGCTACCCCGAAGGCGAGCAGGGGCCAGCCGTAGAAGGCGTTCTGCTCGGTGGTGTTCAGGGAGAGCTTGCCGGCCGTCTCGGGGTCGCCGAAGAGGGAGCGGGAGGCGTACTCGATCAGGGCGCGCGGGCTGTTCCCGGCGTTGTCCCCGTGCAGGACCGAGTGGTAGCTCTGCGGTCCGGAGAACTGCCAGTACAGCGGAACGATCACCAGCGGCAGGCACACGGCGAGCGCGACGGCCAGCCCGGAGCCCAGCGGCCGCGCGGCCGCGAGGGCGCGGCGGCGATCGACCACGAGGTAGGCCAGGCAGAACACCAGCATCCCGAGCGCGGCGATGAGCAGCGGCTCCTCGCCGATGAAGATCTGGTACGTCGCGAAGAGCCCGAGCAGCACTCCGTCGCGGGTCACGTTCCTGCCTTCGCACAGGCGCAGGGCCCGGTCGATGATCAGCGGGATCATGAAGAGGACAACGAAGTTCGGATGGCCGTTGGCGTGCGAGACCATCGGCGGCGCGAAGGCGGCCAGCGCCCCGCCCGCGGCGGCCGCCCAGCGGCTGCGCACGAACCGGCGGCGGATCAGCCAGTACCAGGTCCAGGCACTGGCGGCCATGCCGAGCGTGAGGACCAGCGCGAAGGTGACGGTCTCCCCGAAGAGCAGCGTGACGGGGATCAGCGGGACGTTCAGGCCGAGCATCGTGGCGTTGGCCATCAGGTTCACGCCGTCGGGCATGCCCTGGGAGAAGGTGAAGAGCGGGTTGCGGAGGTGGGTGATGTTGTCGGTGGTGACGCCGACGAACCACTCCCACTGGTTCTGGTCCTGGAGCGCGTCCGCGAGGTAGGCGCCGTCGAGGTCCCTCCACAGGCCCTGAAAGACGTAGAAGGAGAGCGCCAGGAAGGCGAGGGCCACGGCGAGGCCGCCCGCGTTGAGGCGGAACAGCTCGCCGAGGGCCCGACGCCGGTCGGGACGCGGGGCCCCGGCCGGGGCGTGCGGGGTCCGGCCGGGGGCCGCCGGGAGCTCGACCTCCGCCACGTACCAGCCCTGGCGGCGGATCCAGCGCAGGACCTCGGCGTCGACGGCCGGTCCGTCGAGGGTGGAGGCGCCGAAGGCGGCGCGGGCGCGGTCGCCGTCGAAGAGGGCGAAGGCACAGGTGTCGGCGCGGAATCCCGGTATGCCGGGGATGCCGAGGGTGCGGACGAGACGGTTCCGGGAACGGCCTAGGACCACGGCGGGGGCTGCGTCGTCCTCGCCTTGGGCCAGGCTTTCTTCGAGGCGGGCCAGCTCGCCGAGCGGGGTGCTGAGGGCGGCGTCCGTGAGCAGCACCCGGTCGCCCGCGGAGGCGAGCACTCCGGCGCGGAGGGCTGCGCCCTTGCCGGTGGTGGGGTGCTCGTCGTCGCCGAGGTGGATCAGGCGGATCCGGGCGTCGTCGGTGACGGCGTCATCGGTGACGGCGTCACCGGTGACCGGGTCGTCGGTGACCGCGTCGTCGGTGACCGCGTCCGTGACCAGGATGAGTTCCCAGGCGCCGGGATCCGTGCCGCACTGGGCGTCGAGCTGGTCGCGCAGGGCGGTGAGGGCCGGCTCCGGGACGCGCCCGGGGATGACGACCGACAGTCCGACGGCTCCGAGCCAGCGCGCACCTGCCCGGGCCGGGGTCTGGGCCGGGGCGTGGGCCGGGGTCTCGCGGTCGGCGCCCACGGCGCTCTCCCCGCTCACGCGCCGACCGCCTTGAGGCCGTCGGCCCAGTCGAGACCGTGCTGGTTGTACGCGTGCACGAGGCGGCGCACCTCCTCGGCGTCCGCGCGGGTCACCGCGTCCATCAGTTCGTTGTGGCCGGCCCACAGGTCGGAGCGCAGGTCCGGCTCCGCCTTCAGGTAGGGCACGGAGAACACCCAGCACTGCACCCGGATCCGGTGCAGGAACTCGGAGATGTAGATGTTGCCGACCAGCCCGCTCAGCTCCCTCCAGAAGCGCAGGTCGTAGCCGATCAGCACGTCGAGCGAGCCGTTCAGCGCCGCTCGCCGCGCCTCTTCCGCCCGGCGGCGCACCGAGACCAGCCGTTCCCCGGTGCCGGGGGCGGTGCCGCGTTCCACGAGCCTGCGGAAGATGCCTTCCACGATCAACGTACGAGCCTCGATCATGCCCCGGAAATCGTCCACGGTGAAGACTCGGACGCGGAAGCCGCGGTGCTGGACGGAGTCGAGGAGGCCCTGCGCGGAGAGGTCGACGAGGGCCTCGCGGACGGGGGTCGCGGAGACCTCGTACTGCTCGGCGATCTGTTTGACGGTGAATTCGCTCCCGGCCGCCAAGCGCCCCGCGAGCACCTCGTCACGCAGCGCGTCCGCGATCTGCTGGCGAAGTGTGTTGCGGGTGACAGCGCCGCTGCCTGGCATAGGGGTCCGTCTCCATCTGTGGGCTTCGGACACCTTAGGCCAGGCGACACGGCCGAAACCGATCGGTTTGTGGCCGCTATCTGGATTTAGTGCCCGTTATCCGGACGGATCAGGGCTGGTTTCTTGATCGTTCCGCTCCCGCGCGGAACCCGTTCGGGGTGCCCGCGCAGGAGCGTTCTCGCTGTTCGGAGGGGGTGCGACCGGCCCGCGGGGAGGTCCGCCCGTACGGCGGACCGCCGAGCGGCCGGTCAGGTGCTCAGGCCGAAACGTGCCTGTCGGCGACGGTCAGCGCGTCGTCCAGGAGGGCCAGGCCCTCCTTCGCGTCCGCTTCCGTGATGTTGCACGGGGGGACGACGTGGGTGCGGTTCATATTGACGAACGGCCACAGCCCGGACGCCTTGCAGGCCGCGGCGAACTCGGCCATCGGCGCGTTGTCGGCCCCGGCGGCGTTGTACGGGACCAGCGGCTCGCGCGTCTCCTTGTTCCGTACGAGCTCCAGGGCCCAGAAGGTGCCCAGACCCCGCACCTCCCCGATCGAGGGGTGGCGCTCCGCGAGCTCGGCGAGGGCCGGGCCGATCACGTTCTCGCCGAGGTGGGCGGAGTGCTCGACGATGCCCTCCTCCTCCATGGCGTTCATCGTCGCGACGGCGGCGGCGCAGGCGAGGGGGTGACCGGAGTAGGTCAGCCCGCCCGGGTAGGGGCGCGTGGCGAAGGTCTCGGCGATCGCGCCGGAGATCGCGACGCCGCCGAGCGGGACGTAGCCGCTGTTGACGCCCTTGGCGAAGGCGATCAGGTCGGGGGTGACGTCGAAGTGCTCGGCGGCGAACCACGTGCCGGTCCGGCCGAATCCCGACATGACCTCGTCCAGGATGAAGACGATGCCGTAGCGGTCGCAGAGCTCGCGCACGCCGGCCAGGTAGCCGGGCGGCGGGGTCATGATCCCGGCCGTGCCGGGGACCGACTCCAGGATGATCGCGGCGATCGTCGCCGGGCCCTCGAAGGCGATGGTGTCGGCGAGGTGGGTGAGGGCGCGCGCGCACTCCTCGGCCTCGGTGGTCGCGTGGAAGGGCGAGCGGTAGAGGAACGGTCCCCAGAAGTGCACGACACCGGCGGCGGCCGCATCGGAGGGCCAGCGGCGCGGGTCACCGGTCAGGTTGATCGCGGCGGCGGTGGCGCCGTGGTACGAGCGGTAGGTGGACATCACCTTCTGCCGCCCGGTGTGCAGCCGGGCCATGCGGACGGCGTTCTCCACGGCCTCGGCGCCGCCGTTGGTGAAGAAGATCTTGTCGAGGTCGCCGGGGGTCCGCTGCGCGATGAGGCGTGCGGCCTCGGAGCGGACGTCCACGGCGAAACCGGGGGCCAGGGTACAGAGCCTGGCCGCCTGCTCCTGGATGGCGGCGACGACCTTGGGGTGCTGGTGACCGATGTTGGTGTTGACCAGCTGGGAGGCGAAGTCGAGGTAGCGCTTGCCGTCGTAGTCCCAGAAGTGCGACCCCTCGGCTTTGGCCACGGCGAGCGGGTCGATCAGGGCCTGGGCGGACCAGGAGTGGAAGACGTGGGCGCGGTCGGCAGCCTTGACGGAGGCGCCCGAGGTGACGTGAGGGGTCATGGCCGCAACCGTAGAAGTGCGCAGGTGGGGAGGGATATCGGCGGTCTGTATGCGGGTGGGGGGCGGGTCTCGGCAGTCTGTCTGGGGAATGATTGACAGCAGGCTGTCATTGTGTCAGCATGCTGTCATAAGGGGATGTGACGGCGACGGCGACACCGGAGGCGAGCACGATGAGCGAGACCCAGGCGAAGACGCAGGCGGAGACCGGGGCGGAGACGCAGGCCGGGGCGGAGTCCGCGGGTGGCGGCGCGGTCCGCACCGTCCACGTGGCGGTGTACGACACCTACGCCGACTGGGAGACGGGCCACACCACCGCGCACCTGACCCAGCACGGCTACGAGGTCCGCACCGTCGGCGTCGCCACGGGACGGCCCGTCACCACGATGGGCGGCCTCCGCATCCAGCCCGACCTGGCCCTCGCGGACCTGCGCCCCGAGGAGTCCGCACTGCTCATCCTGACCGGCGCCGGGCTGTGGGACGCGGGCGACGACCTGGCTCCCTTCGCGGCGAAGGCCGAGGAGTTCCTCGCGGCCGGCGTCCCGGTCGCGGCGATCTGCGGAGCCACGGCCGGACTGGCCCGCGCCGGAGTCCTGGACGGACGTACGCACACCAGCGCGGCCCCCTTCTACCTCGGCGGCCAGCCGGGCTACGCGGGCGCCGCGCGCTACGTCGAGGCCGACGCGGTCACCGACGGCGACCTGATCACGGCCGGCCCCACGGAACCGGTGGCGTTCGCCCGCGAGGTCTTCGCCCGCCTCGGGGTGTACGAGGCGCACGTGCTCGACGCCTGGTACCGCCTCTTCCACGACTCCGACGAGAGCGCGTACCCCGTCCTGATGGCGGCGTCGGAGCAGGAACAGGAGCGGGAACAGGAGCGGGAATCAAGCGATGCCTGACGAAGCAGCCGGCACCGGCACCGACCCCGGCACACGCACCCGGCAGGACCTCCTGAGCCGCACGGCCCTCGGGGTGTTCCGGCTCAACGGCCAGTTCCTCTCCGTGTCGGAGGAGCTGGCCCGCCCGGCGGGGCTGACCGCGGCCTGGTGGCAGGTGCTCGGGGCGGTGCTCCGCGAGCCGCTGCCCGTCGCCGGTATCGCCCGGGCCATGGGCATCACCCGCCAGAGCGTGCAGCGGATCGCCGATCTGCTGGCCGCCAAGGGCCTCGCCGAGTACGTCCCGAACCCGGCCCACCGCCGAGCGAAGCTGCTGAGCCCCACCGAGGCCGGCCGCGCCGCCGTCGCGCGGATCGGCCCGGGCCACGCGACCCTGGCCACCCGGCTCGCGGAGGCCCTCGGCGAGGACGGCCTCGCGGAAACGGTCCGCGTCCTGGAACGCCTGACGGCCGTCCTGGACACCCTGGACACGACCCTGGACACCCTGCCGCCCCCGCCCGGCGCCCCGGCCGCGTAGGGGCGGCTTCCGGGCCCCTTCTTCAGGTGCGGGCGGTGCGGGGATCGACGACCCAGTGGTTGGCCCGGAGGACTCGGTCGGCGAACGCCACCTCGCGCGCGGCGACGAACCGGAAGCCGAGCGAGCGGCAGATGCCGTTCGAAGCTCCGTTGCCCGTCGCGGGAAAGGCGTGCACGAGTCCCCAACGGCCCTGGCCCTGGTTCTGGCCCTGGTCCTCGCCCTCGTCCCGGGCCTGGTCGAGAAGGGTGCGGACGGCCTGTTTGGCCAGTCCGCGCCCCTGGTGTTCGGGCAGGACCATCCATCCGATCTCCGACATGGGCCCGTCCTCGGTGGTGTGGGACCAGAGCGTCACCGTTCCCGCCACCACCTCGGGCGCGGCCGGGTCCGGGATGATCATCTTGATCCAGTCGAGATCCGCGGCCGCCCTGTGGACGTCCCGGCGGACCTTGTCCTCCATGCCCGCACGCGGCAGGGGTCCGCCCAGGTCGGCCATCATGACGGGATCGCACCGCATCCTGACGTACGCCTCGACGTCGGCAAGCTCGACGTTGCGCAACTGCACCGGCCGCTCCTCGCTTCGGTGGACTCCCCGGTTCGGTGAGGACTCCTCGGTTCGATGGACTCCCCGGTTCGGTGAGGAGTCCCCGCTTCGGTGGACTCCTCGGTTCGGCGAGGGCTCCCCGCATGATCCGGTACCCCGCAGAGCGGCCCCGTACCGGCACGGGATCCCAACACGCCTCGCCCGTACACCTGGTGGGACCCGACAGCCCGGTGCGCCCCGGTCACCGGCAGCCCCGCCGTGCCGTCCGGCCTGCGCCAATCCCACCCCCGCAACCGGTATCGCCCCCGGCCGCACTATTGTCGGGCTCCGGCGAGTCCCAGGGGGAGGACCACCTGTCATGGAGCAACTGCACCCGCGCGATGCGGAACACATCGGCCCGTACCGCCTGCTCGCCCGCCTCGGAACGGGCGGTATGGGCCAGGTGTACCTCGGCCGCGCCGAGGACCACGACCCCGGCACCGGCGGTGTCACGGGCAGCGGATCCGGATACGGAACCGGAACCGGAGCTCCCGCCGGCACCCGGACCCGTACGGGCACCCGCACCGCCGCCGTGAAGCTGATCCACCCCCACCTCGCCGCGCACCCCGACTTCCGCACCCGCTTCCGCCGCGAGGCCGACGCCGCCCGCCTCGTCGGCGGGGACTGGACCGTCGCCGTCCTCGACGCCGACCCCGACGCCGAGATCCCCTGGCTGGCCACCGCCTACATCGCCGGGCCGAGCCTGCGCCAAGCCGTCGGCCGCGACTTCGGCCCGCTGCCGGCCGGCTCCGTACGGATCCTGGGCGAGGGGCTCTCGTACGCCCTCCAGGACATCCACCGGGCCGGCCTGGTCCACCGGGACCTGAAGCCCGGCAACATCCTGCTCACCGCCGACGGCCCCCGCGTCATCGACTTCGGCATCGCCCGGGCCCTGGGCGCCACCGCCGACCCCGGCCTCACGCAGACCGGCGAACTCCTCGGCTCCCCCGGTTTCCTCGCCCCCGAGCAGATCAACGGCACCCCCGTGACCCCGGCCTGCGACGTGTTCGGCCTCGGCGCGGTGCTCGCCTACGCCGCCACCGGCCGGCTGCCCTTCGGCGACCCGGACCAGCCCGGAGGCATCGCCGCACTGCTGATGCGCGTCACCGAAGCGGAACCCGACCTGGCCGGCGTACCGGCCGAACTGCGCGACGTCGTACGCGACTGCCTGCACAAGGACCCGGCCGCCCGGCCCACCCCCGCCGCGCTCCTCGAACGGTTCACCGCCGGCCGGGGGGACACCCCGGAGCCCTGGCTGCCCGCGCCGCTCGTCGCGCGGCTCGGACAGCACGCCATAGCCCTGCTGGACCGCGTGGACGCCGGCCCGGACCGGCCCGAGCCGGTGACCGTGCCCGCCCAGCGCTCCTCGGAGCAGCCGGCCGCCTCCCCTCCCGCTCCTGCGCCGAGCCCTGCACCGGCCCCGGCCCCCGCGTCCACGCTCACCCCCGTGCCCGGCCCGGCGGACGCCGGATACGGCCCCGGCGCCGGCCCCTGGTCCGATTCCGGGCGCGGACCCGGCTCCCGGACGCGCTCCCGGTCCGTCTCCACCGCCCTGCTCGTCGCCGTCGCCGCGATCGTCGCCGTGGCGGCCGGCGGCACGGTCTACACCGTCATGAGCGGATCCGGGGAAGGCGCGCCCCGCGCCGGATCCGGCGCCTCCCCCTCCTCCGGCGCGTCCTCCGGTGCTTCCTCCGGCTCCTCCGGTGCGCGGGCCACCGGGGACGCGACCACGCCCGACGCCGTTGCCACTCCTTCCCCTTCCCCTTCCGCCCCTCCGGCGACGCTTCCCGAGGCCTACGCCGGGACCTGGCGCACCGTCTACGGCGGGCAGAGCTGGCAGCTCACCCTCACCCCCGGCACGAGCGGCTCCAACGTCATGTCCCTGACCCTCCAGGCCCCCGGACTCAGCTGCGCCTGGACCGCCCCGCTGCGCTCCGCCACCGCCGACAGCGTCGGGCTCGACCCCTCCACGGTGATCTCCGGTACGCCGCCCTCGTGTTCGCCGGGCGGCCGGAGCACACTGCGACTGCTCTCCAACGGGAACCTGGTGCGTGAGCTCGACGGCAGCACCGCCGCTCCGCTCACGTACCGGCGTCGCTAATTATTTCGAAGTCAATAAGCCTGCAAGCAAAGCTTGTTGCAATCACCGGTCCCCCCGCACACTGCGGCACATGGAGCCGTTGAAGGTAGTGGCACAACTGTGGGAGCGGATCGAGGCACGCGACTGGGACGGAGTGGCCCTGCTGATCGCCGAGGACGCGGTGATCGAATGGCCCGTGAGCAGCGAACGCATCGTCGGTCGCGACAACTTCATCGCCGTCATCAGCGATGACGATTACGCGGACGAGAGATCCGTCGAGGTGCTCCGGATCCTCGCGGACGGCGATCTCGTGGTGACCGAGGTGGAAATACCTCAGGACCACGTCGTCTATCGTGCCGTCTCCCTGTGGACCGTGCGGGACGGGCAGATCGCCGGGGCGCGGGAGTACTGGACCAGCCCGGGCCAGGACCCGGCCCCGCGCTGGCGCGCCGGTTTCGTCGAACCGCTCGTGGAGCCGCTCGCCGAATCGCTGGCGGCCGACTGACGGGGCCCGGCGCGGGCAACTCGCCTGGAATGGCGCCCGCCCGGAATGACCTCCGTCCGCAATGGCGCCCGCCTGAAATGGCCTCTGAGTAGGCCCTGTCATACCTGAGAGCTACCTGGGAAGTGGGCTCTCCAGTGGGACGCCGACGAGGGCTCCCGATTCCTAACTTCGTGACCAGAGAACAACGCAGCACCCCCCTCTGGCACAAGCGAAGGAACGGGCCCATGAAGCGCCGACCCACCGCACGTCCCGACGGCCGCAGCAGCGGCCGTCTGCGCCGCACGCTGCTGGCGGGGCTCGTCGCAGCGGCCGTTGTGCTCCCCGTTTCCGCCGCCGCTTCCCCGAACGTGCCCGCGCCGGCCCCCGCCGCCCTCGGGGAGCGCGCCGCGCTCCCCGACCGGTACGCCGCCAACCTCGCCAACCTCGCCGAGGCGGCCGGTACGGCCGAGAGCGCCGGGCGCAACGACCGCGCGGCGAAGCTCCGCGCGATGGAGGCGGGCGGCGGTGCCCGGTTCCTCGTCTTCGACGGGCGCGGCAAGGGCCGGGCGATAGAGGTGTTCGGCGATCTGGAGACCGCCGACCGGATCGCGGTCCTGGTCCCCGGGTCGGACACGACGCTGGACACCTACCAGCGGTTCCGCGCCGGAGCCGCAGCCCTCGACCAGCGGCTCCGGGCCGGGCATCCCCGCTCCGCCGTGGTCGCCTGGCTCGGGTACGACACCCCCGGCACGGTCAGTCCGGCCGTCCTGACCACGGGCCGCGCCGACGGGGCCGCCGCCGAACTCGGCTCCTTCCTTCCCCGGCTGGCCCGGCTGGCCGCGCCGGAGGCGCACCTCTCGCTGCTCTGCCACTCCTACGGGTCCGTCGTCTGCGCCCGTACCGGGACCGGCTCCGAGGTCACCGACATCGCCCTGTTCGGCAGCCCGGGCACGGGGTCCGATTCCGCCGCGCAGCTGCCGACCCGGGCCCGTGTCTGGGCCGGCCGGGGCGGCGCCGACTGGATCTCCGGCGTCCCGCACGTCCGGGTCGCCGGGGTCGGCTTCGGCACCGATCCCGTGGACCCCGCCTTCGAAGCCCTGCCGTTCGCGGCCGGCGCCGGCGGCCACAGCGACTACCTCAAGCCCGGTACCGAGTCCCTGAACAGCCTGGCCGCCATCGTGCTCGGCGACTCCCCGGAGGTCTCCCGTGCGCATGCGTGAACCGCTCGCCCGCTGGTCCGCCCTCGCGGACCGCATCGACGCCGGAACCCCCGCACACCGGGACCGGGCCGTGGACGCCCTGCGGGCCTTCGCCATCCTCGGCGTGGTGCTGGGCCACTGGCTGGTCACCGCGCTCACCCGTGCAGACGGCGGCCTCGCCACCACCAGCCCGCTGGCCCACATGAGCGCACTGGCCCCGGTCTCCTGGGTGTTCCAGACCCTGGCCGTCTTCTTCCTGGTCGGCGGTCACGTCGCCGCCCAGGGGTACGAGTCGGCGCGCGGGCGCGGAGTCCCGTACGGGCAGTGGGTCGGGCAGCGTCTGGGCAGGCTGTTCCGGCCGGTCGCCGCCGTCCTGGTCCTCTGGAGCCTCGCCTCCGGCGCCATGCTGCTCGGCGGGGTCGGGACCGACACGGTGCGGACCCTGCTCAAGCTCGTCCTGTCGCCGCTGTGGTTCCTCCTCGTCTTCGCCGCGCTCACCGCCGCGACCCCGCTCGTCGCCCGGCTGAGTCCGCTGTTGCCGCTGGCCGTGGTGGCCTGCGTCGATGTCTGGCGCTTCGGGTTCGGCGGGCCCGCGTGGATCGGCTGGGTCAATGTGGCCGCCGGCTGGCTGGTGCCCTACACCCTGGGCGCCGCCTGGTCCCGGGGGGCCTTCGCCCGGCGTGCCCCGGCCGCCCTGTTGCTCGGCGGCGGGATCGCCGCCTCGGCCGCACTGATCCTCTGGGGCGGGTACCCCGCCTCGATGGTCGGCGTCCCCGGAGCCGCGATCTCGAATCTGAACCCGCCGACGCTGGCCGCCGTCGCGTTCGGTCTGGCCCAGTGCGGGCTGGCGCTGCTGCTGCGGGAGCCGCTGGCCCGGGTGATGAGCCGACCGCGGGCCTGGGCGAAGGTGGCGCTGGTGAACCTGTCCGCCATGACGATCTTCCTGTGGCACCAGACCGCGATGATGGCCGTCACCGCGATGGGACTGCTGGTCTCCACCGATCTGCCCGGCCTGCACACCGTGCCCGCCTCCGCGGAGTGGATAGCCGTCCGGCTGCTCTGGCTGCCCGTGTTCGCGGCCGCGCTGGCGGTCTGCTGGGCCGCCTTCCACACCTACGAGCAGCCCGGCGGACGCCCCCGGGGCCGACGCCGCCGCGGATCCTCCGGGGCGCCGGTCACCGTCCCCTCACGGATCGTCGCCACGTCCGTCCCGGCCCGCGGGAACACCTCCCCCGTTGCCCGAACCGTGCCAACTCCGGCCGGTGAAAGCGCAGTCACCGGCCAGGCGGGCCGCGTCAAGGAGAACCTCGATGCCTAGGCTGGACGATGTGAACGAGCAGAGCGAGCCCCCGAAGCCGGTGCCGGTGCCGGCCCCGGTCCTGGTCTCCAACCCGGCCGCGGCCGGTGGGCAGTCCGGAGGTTCCCCCGGCGGGGCTTCGGCCGTGGTGCGGAGCGTGGCCCTGGGTCTCCTGGACCTCAAGGCCGATCCCCTCCCGAAGGTGTCGAGGCCGCGCTGGCTGGCCTGGCTCCCCCACCTGGTTCTCCTCTATCTGGCGGCGGCCTTCTTCGCCGTGACCACGGAGCAGCTCAGCAATCACTACGGGGTGCACGGTTCCGTCCGGCCCCTGCTGGCGACCATGGTCGGCGCCTCCATCGTGATCGCGATGCGGTGGCCGATGGCCGGGTACTGGCTCGGCCTGACCGGGGCGGGACTGATCGCCGCGCAGATCCACGGCCACGTCGGCCAGGGCCAGAGCTGGCCGTGGATGCCCGCCGGGATATTCGCCTTCGCCCCGGTGCTGCTCCTGGTGTCCCTGCGGGTGCCGCCCCGGGTGACGGTCGGGGCGGTGACCGTCGTCGTCGCCTGCACCGGACTGGCCGAGGGGCTCTTCAGGCCCGAGCACAGCGGCACCACCGCTCCCGGGGCCATCCTGCTGTTCGCCTTCACCGGCCTCCTCGGGTACGCCCTGCGCGCGACCCGGCTGGCCCGGACGCAGCTCGTCGAGCAGGAGACCCTCACCGAGGAGGAGCGTGCCCGGCGCACCCTGCTGGAGGAGCGCAGCCGGATCGCCCGCGAGCTGCACGATGTCGTCGCGCACCACATGTCGGTGATCTCCATCCAGGCGCAGGTGGCCCCCTACCTCGTGGAGAACCCGCCGGAGGAGCTCAAGGAGAACCTGGCCGGGATCCGCGCGAATGCCGTGGAGGCGCTGACGGAGCTGCGCCGCGTCCTGGGGGTGCTGCGTTCCGAGCACCCGGGCGAGGATGCCGAGGCGCACCATCCGCAGCCGACGCTGGCCGAGTTGGGGGGTCTCGTGGACAACGTGCGGGCGGCCGGGCTGGAGGTCACCACCGAGATCGCGGGCATCCGCCGGCCGCTGTCCCCGGGGGTGGAGCTCACGGCGTACCGGATCGTGCAGGAGGCGCTGAGCAACTGTCTGCGGCACGCGCCCGGCTCCCGCGTGGAGGTCGGCATCGCCTACGGGCCCCGCGATGTGCACCTGTGCGTCGCCAACACGGCGCCGACCCGGCCGGCCCCGCCGACCATGGGAGCGGGGCACGGGCTGCTGGGGATGCGGGAGCGAGCGGGCATGCTGGGGGGCGAACTGGCCGCCGGTCCCCGCCCCGACGGGGGGTACGAGGTGAGCGCCGTGCTCCCGATGGATCCCGTGTCCCCGAGCGGCGTGACCTCCGCCGGCCCCGAGACGAGGAAGAAGGACTCATGACTGCTGCCCCGATCAGGGTGATGATCGCCGACGACCAGATGATGGTCCGGCAGGGCTTCACCGTGCTCCTCGACGCCCAGCCCGACATCGAGGTCGTGGGGCAGGCCGTCGACGGCACCGAGGCCGTGGCCAAGGTCGCCGAACTGGCCCCGGACGTGGTGCTGATGGACATCCGGATGCCCGGGATGGGCGGGATCGAGGCCACCTCCCTCATCACCGGGGCCCCTGACTCCGCGGTGAAGGTGCTGGTGCTGACCACCTTCGACCTCGACGAGTACGTGTACGAGGCGCTGCGCGCCGGGGCCTCGGGTTTCCTCCTCAAGGACGCCTCCGCCGATCAGCTGGCGGAGGCGGTCCGCGTGATCGCGGCCGGGGAGGCGCTCCTCGCCCCGAACATCACGAAGCGCCTGATCACCGAGTTCTCCCGGCTGGGGGCTCCGCGGGCGCCGTCGAAGGCGCGGATCGACGAGCTGACGGAGCGGGAGACGGAGGTGCTGTCGCTGGTCGCCCAGGGCATGTCGAACGCGGAGATCGCCGAGCACTTGATCCTGGCCGAGCAGACGGTCAAGACGCACGTGGGCCGGATCCTGGTGAAGCTGGGTCTGCGGGACCGCACCCAGGCCGCGGTGTTCGCGTACGAGACGGGGCTGATCCGTCCGACGGGCTACTGAGGCAGCCCCTGTAGTACTTGAGGGGGACCCCGGGAAATCCCCTTCAGCGGCGACGCGGACCAGGACAGGGCCCGCCTACCGTGGGGAGCATGACCGAGACGACCCACGGGACACCAGAGATCCGGCTGGCTTCGGGCTTCGTGCAGAGCCTGCGCCAGGCCCTGATCACCGACGCCTTCGCCTACCGCCCCCTGCCGCCGATGCGCACGGACGGGCCGCTGACCCGGCGGCTCCCGAACCGGATACGGGTGGAGGCCGCCCACCTGCCGCATGCGGTCGTCTGCGGGGTGGCGTTCCTCGTGGTGGTCTTCACCTCGGTTTCCAGCGGCCTGCCGCAGGCCGCCTCCCTGGTGATGGGGCTGCTCGCGGCCGCCCCGATCGCGATGACCCTGGTGCGGCCGCTGGGGGCGTTCTGGGCCGCCGTGGCGGTCACCATGGTCTTCTCCGTCGTCAGCGGCTCCGATCCCAACTGGCCCTGGATCCCCGCCACCTTCTTCTCGTACCTGGCGACGGTGACGCTGGTGGCGATGCGGACCAGTCCCCGGACGGCCGGCTGGATGTGGGTGGTCACGCTGTCGATCGGCATCGGGACGTCCATCGTGCTCGGGCACGGTCAGGACATCAACGTCGGCCCGATGGCCTTCGCCTCGGCGCTCGCCCTGCTGGCGGTGAGCATCCGCAACATCCGCAAGCAGGCGGAGCAGGAGGTCACCGCGCAGCAGGAGGTGACCGCCGTCGAGCGGGACCGGCGGACCCTGCTGGAGGAGCGGACCACGATCGCGAGGGAGCTCCACGACGTGGTCGCGCACCACATGTCGGTGGTGGCCATCCAGGCGGAGGCCGCGCCCTACCGGGTGAAGAATCCGCCGCCGGAGCTGGAGGCCGCGTTCGTCACCATCCGGGAGAACGCGGTGGCCGCCCTGACCGAGCTGCGCCGGGTGCTGGGTGTCGTGCGCTCCGCGGACTACGAGGCGCCGGACGCCCCGCAGCCGACGCTGGCCTCGCTGGACGGACTGCTGGCCAATGTGCGGGAGGCCGGGCTGAGGGTGGACAAGACCGTGACGGGTTCGGTGCGCGAACTGCCGCCGGGTGTGGAGCTGTCGGCCTACCGGATCATCCAGGAGGCCCTGAGCAACACCCTGCGGCACGCACCGGGCGCGGGCGCCGCGGTCGAGCTGTCCTACGTGCTGGGCGGGCTGGGCCTGCGCATCGTCAACGAGGCCGGCACCGGGGACGTGCGGCCCTCGCCGGGGGCGGGGCAGGGGGTCACCGGGATGCGCGAGCGGGTGGCCATGCTGGAAGGGGAGATGACCGCCGGGGAACTGGCCTCCGGCGGGTTCGAGGTGGCGGTGTTCATACCTGTGGCCGGCAGCCGCCCGGATCCGGCGAAGGATCCGGTATGACGATCAGAGTGCTCATCGTCGACGACCAGATGATGGTCCGTGAGGGTTTCTCCGTCCTGCTGAACGCGATGGACGGAATCGAAGTGGCCGGGGAGGCGGTGAACGGGCGGGAGGCCATCGCCCAGGTGGCGGCGCTGAAGCCGGATGTGGTGCTGATGGACATCCGGATGCCGGAGATGAACGGCCTGGAGGCCACGCGGGAGATCGTGGCCGCCGACACGGACGCGAAGGTGCTGGTCCTGACGACCTTCGACCTCGACGAGTACGTGTACCAGGCACTGCGGGCCGGCGCGTCCGGGTTCCTCCTGAAGGACGCCTCCGCCCGCCAACTGGCCGATGGGGTGAGGGTGGTGGCCGCCGGGGAGGCTCTGCTGGCGCCTTCCGTGACCAAGCGGCTGATCACGGAGTTCTCGAAGTTGTCGGAGACCCGGACGCAGGCGGGCTCCGCGGCGGTCACGGAGCTGACGGAGCGGGAGACCGAGGTGCTGGTGCTGATCGCACAGGGCTTGTCCAACGCGGAGATAGCCGACCGGCTGATCATCGCCGAGTCCACCATCAAGACGCACGTGAGCCGGATCCTGGTCAAGCTGGGACTGCGGGACCGCACGCAGGCGGCGGTGTTCGCGTACGAGACCCGGCTGGTGACCCCCGCTTAGGCCGCTCCGAAAAGTTGTCCACAGCTGTGGACAACTTTTCGGACGGGCGTGGATCAAGGAATCCCGGGGCTCAGGCCGGCAGGTCCCGGCGGCGCAGGGCGGTCAGGGCAGCCGCCAGGAGGGCCGCCGCCACGGCGCTCAGCAGCAGCAGAGGAGCCCAGGTCAGAGCCTCGGAGCCGGGGATCCGGGGCAGGTGGGCGAAGGGCGACAGGTCCAGGACCGCCCCCGGGAGGTTCAGTGCGGGGCCGATCCAGCCGAGGGCCAGCGCAGCCCCGGCCACCGCCCAGCCGGCCGAGGCGTAGCCGGGGACCGCGCCGTACAGGAGGGCCACGACGGCCCCGATCACCCATACCGCGGGGAGCTGCACGAGACAGCCCCCGACGGTCTGCCCGAGATCCGCGCCATGGCCCAGGCCCAGGCCGAGCCCGCCCAGCAGCAGGATCAGCGCCGAGCCGCCGAAGGCGATGGCCAGATGCCCGGCGGCCCAGCGCAGCCGGCCGACGGAATGCGCCAGGACGGGCTCCGCACGCTGTCCCGACTCCTCGGCGCCCAGGCGCAGTACGGCCGACACGATGAAGAGGGCGGCCAGCAGTCCGAGCATCCCGGCCATCGTCGCCAGGAAGGCGTCGGTGAGGCCCGCCCCGCCGCCCGCGCCGCCCATCCGCTCGATGATCTCCCGGGTCCTGGGGTTGTCGCCGACCAGCTCGGTGGCCCCGTCCGCCATCCCCCCGAACACCACGCCGGCTGCCAGGAATCCGAGGCTCCAGCCGAGCAGCCCGCCCCGCTGCAGCCGCCACGCCAGCGCCCCGGCGCCGCCGAGCCGCCCCTCGGCCGGGCCCGGGCGGACCGCCAGGAAGCTCATGCCGAGGTCGCGGCGGCCCGCGAGCACGAAGGCCGCGGCCGTCTGGACGGCGAAGGCCGCCGCGAACAGGGCGAGCACCCACCAGCGTTCGGCCGCGAAGGCCCGTAGGTGCTCCAGCCAGCCCAGCGGGGAGATCCAGGTCAGCGCCGACGCACCGGCCTCGGAGCCCGCGTCGCCCGCGGCGCGCAGGAGGAAGGCCGCGCCGAGCAGTGTTCCGGCGAGGCCCCTGGCGAGCCGCGCGCTCTCGGTGAGCTGAGCCGTCACTGCGGCCGCCGATGCGAACAGCATCCCGGTGGCGCCGGTCCCGAGCCCGAGGGCGAGCGCTCCGCCCGCGCCCCGCCCGGCGAGTCCGGCCGTGACGAGGAGGGCGACCAGCGCATTGGCCGCGAAGGCCGCCATCAGGGCCGCCGTGAGCGGGGCCCGGCGCCCCACCATCGCCGCGGACAGGAGTTCCTGACGCCCCGACTCCTCCTCCTCGCGGGTGTGCCGGATCACGATGATCAGGCTCATGACCCCGGCGAGCAGCCCGGCGAAGACCCCGCCCCGCCAGGCGGTCAGCGCACCGATCGAATCGCCGAAGGCAGGGCCGTAGAGGGCGCGGAGCGAGCCGTTCGCGCTCATGGTGGCGAGGAGGCGGGACCGTTCGGCCGGCGTCGCGTACACCGATGCGAGAGAGGCGGGCAGGCTGAGCAGCAGGGCCGCCACGGCCAGGATCCAGACCGGCATCATGACGCGGTCGCGGCGCAGGGCGAGGCGCAGCAGGGCGCCGGTCCCGGCCAGTTGACGGTGCCTCGTCGCGGTCATCGCGGTCGTCGCGGTCGTCGCGGTCATCGCGCTTCCCCCGTCTCCCCGGTCCGGGCGTAGTGCCGCAGGAAGAGCTCTTCGAGGGTCGGCGGGGTCGCGGTCAGGGACCGTACCCCCGAGGCGGCCAGGGACCGCAGTACGGCGTCCAGCTTGTCCGTGTCGGCCTGGAGCCGGATCCTCCGCCCCTGCACCTGCACGTCGTGGACGCCCGGCAGCTGCGCGAGCCCGTTCGGCGGGGCGGCGAGCTCGGCGCTGATCGACGTACGGGTCAGGTGGCGCAGTTCGGCGAGGCTGCCGGTCTCGACCGTACGGCCCGTGCGGATGATGCTGACCCGGTCGCAGAGGGCCTCGACCTCGCTCAGGACGTGCGAGCTGAGCAGGACGGTGCGCCCGGCGGCGCGGGCCTCGGCGACGCAGCCGCGGAAGACCTCCTCCATCAGCGGGTCGAGGCCGGAGGTGGGCTCGTCGAGGATGAGCAGCTCGACGTCGGCGGCGAAGGCGGCGACGAGGGCCACCTTCTGGCGGTTGCCCTTGGAGTACGTGCGCCCCTTCTTGGTCGGGTCGAGTTCGAACCGCTCGATCAGTTCGGCGCGGCGCGCCGGGTCGAGCCCGGCCCGGCCGCCGCGGCCGCCGCCGCGCAGGCGCCCGTAGAGGTCGATGACCTCGCCGCCGGAGAGGTTGCGCCAGAGGGTGACGTCTCCGGGCACGTAGGCGATGCGGCGGTGCAGCTCGACGGCATCGGCCCACGGGTCGCCGCCGAGCAGGCGGACGGTGCCGGAGTCGGCGCGCAGCAGACCGAGCAGGACGCGGATCGCGGTGGACTTGCCGGCGCCGTTGGGGCCGAGGAATCCGTGCACCTCTCCGGTGGCGACCGCGAGGTCGAGGCCGTCCAGTGCGTGGGTGCGACCGAACGCCTTGTGGAGTCCGGCGGCGCTGATTGCCTTCGTCATGCTTTTGAACGTACGCTTCTTTCACAAATTTGTGAAGGTCGGGAATCACGTAAAGTCGGGAGGGTGGCGGAAGACGTGAACGACGACGTGAAGACCGGTGCGGATCCCCGGGACGAGGAGGCGGTCTCGCGCTTCGTCGAGCGGTTCGCCGCGCAGCTGACCGAGGCGGGGATGCAGCGGATGGCCGCGCGCGTCTTCGCCCGGCTGCTCGCGAGCGACGGCGGCTCGATGACCTCGGCGGAACTGGGCGAGGCCCTGCGGATCAGCCCCGCGGCGGTGTCGGGGGCCGTCGCCTACCTGTCCCAGGTCAACATGGTCAGCCGGGAGCGGGAGCCGGGTTCGCGGCGCGATCGCTACGTGCTGCACAACGAGCTCTGGTACGAGACCTTCACCCGCCGGGACCAGATCCTGACCCTCTGGGAGAAGACCCTCCGCGACGGCGCGGCCGGCCTCGGCCCGGACTCCCCCGCGGGCGCCCGGGTCGCCGAGACGGCGGCGTTCTTCGCGTTCATGCAGACGGAACTCCTGAGCCTGATGGACCGCTGGCGCACCCATCGCGCGACCCTGAACCTGCCGTAGCCCGGTCCGTCCGGTCCGGTCCGTCCGGTCCCTCCGGTCCGGCATCCGCGGCGACGCCGTCGCGCCGTGGCGGCCGGTGGACCGTCCCCCTAGCGTGGCCCGGGGGGCACGGGGGGGCACGGGACACACGCAACCGGACTCAGGAGCAGAACCTCATGGCCGACAACCCCGTCCGCACCCCCGCCATCGTCCTCGTCCACGGCTTCTGGGGCGGCGCCGCCCACTGGGCCAAGGTCATCGGCGAGCTCCACCGCCGCGGGTACACGGACCTGCACGCCGTCGAGAACCCGCTGACCTCCCTCGCCGACGACGCCGAGCGGACCCGCAAGATGGTCCGGCAGATCGACGGGCCGGTGCTCCTCGTCGGCCACTCGTACGGCGGAGCCGTCATCACCGAGGCCGGGGACCTGCCCAACGTCACCGGACTGGTCTACGTCGCCGCGTTCGCGCCCGACGCGGGCGAGAGCCCCGGCGGGATCAGCCAGGAGAACCCGCCCGCGGCCTTCGAGAACATCGCGCCCGACTCCGACGGCTACCTGTGGGTCAGGCAGGACAAGTTCCACGAGAGCTTCGCCCAGGACCTCGACCCCGAAGAAGCCCTGGTCATGGCCGTGACCCAGAAGGCTCCCCTCGCCTCCGCCTTCGGCGACGCCGTCACCGCGCCCGCCTGGCGCGCGAAGCCGTCCTGGTACCAGGTCTCCACCGCCGACCGCATGATCCACCCCGACAACGAGCGCCGCATGGCCGCCCGCATGAACCCCCGCAAGACCGTCGAGCTCGACGCGAGCCACGCCTCACTGGCCTCCCTCCCCGGCCCGGTCTGCGACCTCATCGAGGCGGCGGCGTCCGCCTGAGCGCGCCCCGCCGCCACAGCCTGCGCGCCCGGCCCAGCTCCCGGGCGCGCGGCGCCCACACCACGGCTCCCGGCCCCGGGTCCCCGGCCAGCCACACGAACCGCTCCGGCGGCGGATCCGCGGCCTGCGACTCCGCCGGCGACGGCGGCAGGGCCGACTGCGGGAGAGCGGGATCGGTACGGGGCCATGCCCGCGGCGGGAGCACCCGCCGCCCCAGCGGCCCCAGGGCCAGCACCCACGGCCCGCGGCGGCCGGGCCCGCCGGAGCCGCCGCTCAGGACCAGCAGCGGCGGCAGCCCGTGCCCGCGCAGCACCCGGAGGTCGTACGGGGTCCAGCGCAGCTCCGGATCCCGCAGGGCCCGGCGCACCCGCCGGGCGACGTAGAGCTCCCTGAGGGCGACGAGCACGGGCAGGCACAGCAGCCCCAGCAGGACCGCCTGCAAGGGCGCGGGGCGGGTGATCAGGGCCCCGATGAGCGCGGGCCAGCACAGCACCGGGACCAGCCCGATCAGCGCGGCGTCCTGCCGCCAGTCACTGAGCGCGTCCCGCACGGCCGCCTCCCCGGGCGGCCCGGGCACGGGCGGCTCCCCCGCGTGGGGTCCGCCCGCCGGGGGCCCGCTCGCCACCGGATCCCCGGTCATCGGATCCCCGGTCACCGGACGAAGTTCCGGAAGACGCCGGGGGCGGCCGCCGCCTTCGCTTCCTCCCCCGCGCACCGGAACACCCCGGTCCACCAGGAAACGTCCACGACGTCCGCGATCCCCGCCATCGGCCCCCGCCCTCCCCGTGTCAGCGCTGCAGCGGCAGTGTCAGCCCCCATGCCCCGGGGCGCAAGGTCCACGTACGGCGCCGGACCGGGCCGGTGATCGCGACGTCCGACCGGTAGCGGAAGTCCGCCCCCGACACGGTCACCGCCGACGCGCGCACCCGCACCACGGGGTCGCGGTCGCCGTCCGGGCCCGCCGCCAGCCGGACCAGCACGTCCGCCAGCCCGTCGCCCTCCCGGGCCGACACCGCGACGTCCTCCACCATCCCGTCCACGTCCGCCAGGACCACCCCGTCGGCCTCCACCCGCAGCCGGTGGCCGCCACCGGATCCGGTGCCGGACGGAGCCCCGGCCGGCGGGCGGCCGAACGTGCGGACCAGCGAGCGGTACGCGTTCCACACCGACGGCCCGGCCGGCCGCGGCACGCCCCCGGGCCCGGTCCGGGCCCCGAACCGGGCCCCGGACCGCGACCCGGATCCGGCCCCCACGGGCGGCGGCGGGATGCCGATCCCGCCCAGCACCACCCCGTCGCTGTCGTCGACCAGCAGGTCCCGCATTCCGACGGCCCCGTCCAGGACCGCCCGCGCGGCCGACACGGCCGACAGCGGCACGCCGAGCTGCAGCGCCAGTACCAGCGACCCGGCCGGCCCCACCGGAATCAGCGAAACGGCCCCCTCGGACAGCGCCCGCTCACGGTGCAGCAGCCCGACGGCCCGTACGAGTGCGCGATCGTCGCCCACGATCACCGGCTGCCGATGACCCCGGCGGGCGAGGGCCCGCGCAAACTCCTCCTGTGAGTCCGGGAGACAAATTTTTGCCGCCGCTCCCGCTGACAACACATCTTTCGCGATTCGCACGGACTCGCCGTCAAGACGGCGGGCGACCGGGTCGACGAGCACGAGCAGGCCGCCTACCGGCGCGCCCGCATGGCTCATGGTGGGCTCTGGAGCCGACACCTCGGTCCTTCCTCGGGTAGCATCTTTGTGCAAGAGGCCCTTGCGCTATTGCGCCAGGGCCTTCGTCTATTCCGGGGTACCGGTCCGACGGCTCAGCCTGCGGTGTACATCGTCGTACGCCCCCTGACCTTGGACATGCCCCATCCGGAAGAGGTGTACGCCTGTGCCCGCTCTTGTGCTGCTCGGAGCTCAGTGGGGTGACGAGGGCAAGGGAAAGGCCACCGACCTGCTCGGTGGATCCGTTGACTATGTAGTGCGTTACCAGGGCGGCAACAACGCCGGCCACACGGTCGTCGTGGGCGACCAGAAGTACGCACTGCACCTTCTCCCTTCCGGCATCCTCTCCCCCGGATGCACCCCGGTCATCGGCAACGGTGTCGTCATCGACCCGGCCGTCCTGCTCTCCGAGCTGCGCGGTCTGAACGAGCGCGGCATCGACACCTCCAAGCTGCTGGTCAGCGGCAACGCGCACGTGATCACGCCGTACAACGTCACCCTCGACAAGGTCGGCGAGCGCTTCCTCGGCAAGCGCAAGATCGGTACGACCGGCCGCGGCATCGGACCGACCTACGCGGACAAGATCAACCGCGTCGGCATCCGGATCCAGGACCTCTACGACGAGTCGATCCTCACCCAGAAGGTCGAAGCGGCGCTGGAGGGCAAGAACCAGCTCCTCACGAAGCTGTACAACCGCCGCGCGATCGAGTCGGCCCAGATCGTCGAAGAGCTGCTCGGCTACGCGGAGCAGATCAAGCAGTACGTCGCCGACACCACCCTCATCATCAACAAGGCGCTCGACCAGGACAAGGTCGTGCTCTTCGAGGGCGGCCAGGGCACCCTGCTCGACGTCGACCACGGCACGTACCCCTTCGTCACCTCCTCGAACCCGACCGCCGGTGGCGCCTGCACCGGTGCGGGCGTCGGCCCGACGAAGATCAGCCGCGTCATCGGCATCCTGAAGGCGTACACGACCCGCGTCGGCGCCGGCCCGTTCCCGACCGAGCTGTTCGACGCGGACGGCGAGGCCCTGCGCCGCATCGGCGGCGAGCGCGGTGTGACCACCGGCCGTGACCGCCGCTGCGGCTGGTTCGACGCCCCGATCGCCCGCTACGCGACCCGCGTCAACGGCCTGACGGACTTCTTCCTCACCAAGCTGGACGTGCTGACCGGCTGGGAGGAGATCCCGGTCTGCGTCGCGTACGAGATCGACGGCAAGCGCGTCGAGGAGCTCCCGTACTCGCAGACCGACTTCCACCACGCGAAGCCGATCTACGAGAACTTCCCCGGCTGGTCCGAGGACATCACCAAGGCCAAGACCTTCGCGGACCTCCCGAAGAACGCCCAGGCGTACGTCAAGGCCCTGGAGGAGATGTCGGGCGCCCCGATCTCCGCGATCGGCGTCGGCCCCGGCCGCACCGAGACGATCGAGATCAACTCGTTCCTCTAGGCGACAGCCGTTCCTGAACGCCCGAAGGGGCGGTGCACCGTACGGTGCACCGCCCCTTCGGTGTGTGGACCCGTCGGCGGATCAGTCCTTCTCGTAGATGCCGAGGCAGTCGACGACCACGTCGACGGACTGCCAGCCCTGGTTCCAGAAGTCGATGACGTCCCCCTTGCCCCCGGAGGTCTGGACGAGGTTCGGGACGGTCTGGCCGGCCGCCCAGTTCAGGGCCGAGGAGACGGGCCGGGCCGGCTGGACCTGGATGCCCTTCTGGTAGTCCGGCCACGTGTTCGGGTCGGGGGACACCGACAGGAAGCCCACGCCGCTCGTGTTGGTGACCGTCACGTTCAGCGCCCAGCCGTCCGCGGGAGCGGGCGAATCGCCCATGAGCGGCAGGGGGAGGTACTGGCGGGCCTGCACCGGGCCGGCCTTGCGGAACCAGGCGTCCTCCCTGGTGTCGACCAGACGGAAGGGCCCCACCGGCCGCAGGGCCGCCTGGCTGTCGGGGCTGTAGTAGCCGACGACGTCGATCACCACGTCCGCGGGCTGCCAACTGCCGTTGCGGATGACGATCTTTCCGTCGGGGCCGACCGGCACGATCACCGAGTTGGCGACGGTCTGACCGGCGGTGAAGTTCACGCTGGACGTGGACGGCGCCTTCTGTCCGCTGGGGTAGGCGGTCAGGTGACCGGCTTCCTGCGGGTTCGTGACGGTCAGGTTGAGCGCCACGGCGGTCGCGCCCTTGGGGACGCCGCCCCGGCCGGTGATCGCGACGCCGAGGTTCGACTGCCCGGCGACCTTGCTCTTCGGTGCGCCCAGGCCGGACCTGGTGTCGACGGTGCGGACCGGGGTCAGGGTGGTGTAGCCGCTGGCCGCGGACGCGGTGAAGTAGCCGGTGACGTCCGCGATCAGGTCGACCGGAGCCCCGCCGCTGTTCACCAGGTGCACCCAGCCGTCCACGACCGGCACGATGACCAGGTTCGGGACGCTCTGGCCCGGGGCGTAGTTGAGGTTCGACGTCGTGGGGTCGACGTAGCTCCTGCCGGGCTGGACCGCGATGTGGCCCGCCCCGGTGGTGTTGGTGACCGTCACGTTGAGGACCACGGCGCTGACGCCCGCGGGGATCCCGGCGGTGCCGCCGACCTTCAGGGACACGCTTCCCCGCCCGCCGACCTGGGCCTTCGCCCCGCCGATGCCCGCACGGGTGTCCAGCAGCCGGGCGGGCGCGACCGGGGTGAACTCGGTACCCGCCGTCACGACCTTGAGCTGGTTCACGGCCTGGACGTTGTTCGTGACGTCCTTCACCGTGACCGTGACGGTGTACGAGCCGACCTCGGCGTACTTGTGGACGAGGTTGTGATAGTTCGGCCCGGCGGCGGTGGGCTCCGTGCCGTCGCCCCAGTCGACGGTGACGTCGAGCTCGTCGCCCGCACCCGTGACCGCCGTCGTCAACTGGATCCTGTGCGCGCTGTCGGCATAGGCGTCCAGCTCGATCGCGGGAGCGGGGCTGCCCGCCACGCGCGTGCGCGCGCCCCCCTCGGTCCCGGCGCCGGACAGCGGAGCGACGACCGTACGGTCGGCAGGGCTGCTGAACTTCTCGGACGCGGGCCCCCCGGCCAGGTCCTTCGTGCTGTCCGGCGTGGCCACCGTCCGGGCGGCAGGAGCGGCGGAACCCGCTGCCTGAGCCGTCCACGGTACGAGCCCCACGCCCGCGGCCACGAGGGCAGCGGAAATTACGAGTCGGCGATTGCGCACCGGCCCCCCACTTCTGTTTGAACATGATCAGATTTGATCTTGCGAGTAGCGTACATAACCACTTTTCAGCCGGGTCCGGCGAGGGGATATGCTCCGCCTGCCCGCGAGCCCCGTGCTGATCACGGAGGCGGGTCTGCTTGAACTGGGGGGTTCATGAGCTTGCTGCCACGTGGCAGAGGTATGTCCACGCTGCCCGCGACCAGGGGGAAGGGCCGTACGGCCCTCGCCTCCGGCGCGCTCCTGCTCGCCGTGCTGACGGCGTTCACCGGCCAGAGCGGGTCCGCCCTCGCGGCCCCGTCGCCCGGCACCACCATCACCGATCCGGCCGCCGCGACCGCCGCCGCACCGCGGGCCGCAGGGCCGCAGGCCGCACCGAAGCCGGACCCGAAGGCGGACCGCGCGGCCGCGGTGCGGGCGCTCGCGGAGGCCGACCCGTCGGGCCCCTGCCCGGCGGCGCTGAAGCCGCACGAGATCGCCGACTGCGCCGTCCCTTCGGGCACGACGGCCCGGATCTCGCTGACCCTGCCGCAGCAGAAGGACCTGGTCCTGATCCAGGCCGTCGCCGCCCAGGGGTCGCTCTATCCCCGGCTCCTCGCGCCCGACGGCTCGGCCGTCGCCTGCGAGTCGGTGCGCCCGTTCTCCGAAGGCACCCTGCGCTGCCCCACCACCACCGCGGGCACGTACACGCTGACGCTGATGAACAACAGCAGCAACGAGACCGGCGCCTCCGTCGCCTACACCCCGCTGCTCTCCACCAACGCCTGCAAGCCGGTCGGCGCCGCCGACTCCAGGCTCGGCGCCCCGACCGTGTTCGACCGCTCGCTGCCCGCCGGTTCCGCCGGTGACTGCTACGCGCTGGGCCTGGCCGCGAACGACGTGCTGCGCAGCCACGCCACCTCCTACCAGGTGCTGCAGGGCGTCTACGACGCCGCCGGCAAGGAGATCTGCTCCTCCCTGAACCGCGAGGGCGACGCGCTCGACTGCAAGCTCACCGGCCCCGCCCCGTACCGGATGTCGGTCCTGCAGCCCTCCGGCGCGGCCGCGCCCTACACCTTCACCGCCGCCCGGTTCTCCAAGCCCGAGGGCTGCCCGGTCGTCGAACCCCAGGCCTACGGAGCCTCCCCGGACCTGACCTCCACGGTGCGCTGCCGCGTGCTGCGCGTCCCGTCGGCGGGCCCGTACACCTACGCCCCGGTCTCCGCCGGCTCCGCGCCCTACGGCCTGCTCTACACGGCCGCGGGCACCCAGGTCACGGACTGCGCGACGGGCTGCACCCTGCCCGCCGGGGACTACACCTGGGCGGTCGACCCCCGCACCACCGACGCCGGCGCCTTCGGGATGGCCCTCCACTCCGCCAAGGAGACCCGGGGCTGCACCGCGACCCGGGACGACGGCCTGGTGTCCGGACCGGTGACCGGCACCTTCGGCGGTCCCGGGCAGCAGCTCTGCCTGACCCTGCCGACCGCCACCGGCAAGGGCGTGTACCTCCTCAACCGGCCCCCGGCCGACGGGGACCACGCCGACACGGCCGTCTACGACGCCTCCGGAGCCCAGCAGTGCGAAGGCTCCCCGGAGGCCGTCTGCAAGCTGACCGGCACCGCCCCGTTCCGCGTGGTGCTGAGCGGCGAGGCCGCCACGGCGTACGGCCTGGTGGTGCACCGCACCGGTGAGACCGCCGGCTGCGCCCTGTGGCCGCAGACCGCCTTCGGCGCCTCCACCGGCGCCCGGGTCGCCCTGCCCGCCGAGGTCCGCCAGGCGTGCCTGAGCCTGCCCGCCGACAAGCACTCGGCCGCCGAGCTGCTCGACTACACCAACAGCCAGAACAAGCTGAACGCCACGGTCCGGGTCGTCGACCCCCAGGGCAACGTGGCCTGCGAGACGACCTACTACAGCACCACCATCAGCTGCCCCCTGACTCCCGGCACCGCCTACACGGCCCTGCTGGCCGGCTGGGGCGGAGCCGACACGTACACGCTGGTGCGCCGCGACGTGTCGCCGACGGCGAACTGCGCCGCGCCCGCCTCGACGAAGGTGGGCGGTCCCTCCACCCCCTTCGACCTGACCTCGGCCCTGGACGCGCGCTGCCTGCGCGTTCCCGCCGCCGCCGCGGACAAGATGTGGCTCGGCGCGCGGACGCTCGGGGGGCGGTACGACCCCACCACGACGGCGGCGGTCCTCGACCCCGCCGGCAGGATCCTCTGCTGGCAGCAGGGCGTCTCCTGCCAGGTGACCGGCTCGACCTCGTACGTGGTGGTGCTGATCGCCACCGGTTACGCGGACAAGCCGATCCACACCAACGTGGACACCTGGCGGGTGGGCACCGCCGCCGGATGGGCCGCGGAGTGCACGGCGAACCGGGTCTCCCCCGAGGGCTTCCCGGCCCGCAGCGGGGTGCTCACGGAGTCCTCCACCGGCTACTGCGCCGTCCTCGACATCAAGCCCGGCCAGGCCTTCAACGTCGTCGGCACCAGCAGTTCCACCAACGGCGACCACCCCTGGGTGGATCTGGACACCGCCGCCGACTGGAACGCCTCGTACAGCAAGTACAGCTGCATCGGCGCGATGGGCCGCTTCGGGGTCCGCTGCTCCAGCACCACCGACGCCCCGGCCGCTCAGGCGGTCCTGCTGGTGAGCGCCCGGAAGGCGCCCACGCCCGTCGAGTTCACCATGGAGGGCGTCTGCGACACCGGCTGCACTCCCGCCTCGGCCCAGCTCCCGACCGGCATCAGCCCCGCCGCCAGCCCCACCGGTACGCGGTCGCAGGCCGTCGTCAGCGGTACGGGCCTGACCCTGGGCACGAAGCTCAAGCTGGTGGGCGGCGGCCAGGAGCGGCCGCTCGCCCAGGTCTCCGTCAACGCCGCGGGCACCGCCCTGAGCGTCCAGGTCGACACCACCGACCTGCCCGCGGGCACCTACGACCTGGTCCGCGAGGGCGTCGGCTACACCGACGGCGTGCCCTCCCCGGGCTACCTCCCGAAGGCGTACACGGTCACGGCGGCCTCGACCCCGGGCAAGTCCCGGTACGTGCCGCTCACCCCGTCCCGGTTCCTGGACACCCGTGACGGCACCGGCGCCAAGAAGCAGCGCGTCGGTGCGGGCGGCGTGGTGACCCTCCAGGTCGCGGGCGTCAAGGGCGTCCCGGCCACCGGGGTCACCGCCGTGGTCATGAACGTCACGGCCGTCCAGCCGACCCAGCCGGGCCACGTCACCGTGTACCCCAACAGCCGTCCGCTGCCCGGGGTCTCGAACATCAACTACGCGGCCGGGCAGATCGTGCCCAACCTCGTGACGGTGCCGGTGGTGAACGGGAAGGTGGACCTGCGCAACAGCGCCGGCACCGTCGACCTGATCGCCGACGTCACCGGCTACTACACCGACAAGGCCGGTACGGGCTCCTCGTTCACCCCGATCACCCCGTCCCGGTTCCTCGACACCCGTGACGGCACCGGCGCCAAGAAGCAGCGCGTCGGTACGGGCGGCGTGGTCACCCTCCAGGTCGCCGGCGTCAAGGGCGTCCCGGCCACCGGGGTCACCGCCGTGGTCATGAACGTCACGGCCGTCCAGCCCACCGAGGCGGGCCACGTCACGGTCTACCCCAACGGTCAGCCCGTGCCCGGGGTCTCGAACCTCAACTTCACGCCCGGACTCATCGTGCCCAACCTCGTGGTCGTCCCGGTGGTCAACGGAAAGGTGGACCTGCGCAACAACTCCGGCTCGGTCGACCTGATCGCCGACGTCACCGGCTACTACTCCGCGACCGGTTCGACGTTCTCCTCGGGTACGCCGGTACGGCTCCTGGACACCCGTGACGGCACCGGCGCCCGCCCCGGAGCCGTGGGATCCGGCGGTCTGGTCAGCCTGCAGGTGGCCGGGGTGGAAGGCGTACCGGCGCAGGGGGTGACCGCGGTCGTCCTGAACGTCACGGTCACCAACCCCACGTCCGACAGCCACCTCATCGTCCACCCGCACGGTGCGGCCCGCCCCAACGTGTCGAACCTCAACTTCACGGCCGGCAAGACCGTCTCCAACCTGGTGGTGGTCCCGGTGGTGGACGGCCGGGTGACGTTCTTCAACAACTCCGGCTCGGTGGACGTGATCGCCGACCTGAACGGCTACTTCACCTCGTAGGCCCCGAGCACACACGCGGAAACGCGAAGGTCCCGCCCGGCCAGACGACCGGGCGGGACCTTCGCGTCGTACGGCCGCGGCTATGGCTACGGCTACGGCTGCCGCTACTTGGACTCGTAGTACCCGAAGTAGTCGACGATGAGGTCCACGTCGCCGAAGCTCTGGTTCCAGAAGTCCACGACCCCGTGCTCCCCGGCGCTCGCCTGGACCAGGTTGGGGACGGTCCTGCCCGTCGTCCAGTTCAGGGTGGAGGAGACCGGGCGCGGCGGGACGACCGCGGTCTTGCGCTTGTAGTCGCCCATCGAGTTCGGGTCCGGGGCGACCGAGAGGAATCCGTCGCCGGTCGTGTTCGTCACCGTGGTGTTCAGGACGTAGGCCTCGACTCCGCTCGCGCCGCCCCCGAACGGCAGGTGCAGGTAGTCGCGGGCCGTGACCTTCCCGATCGTCGAGTCCGGGTCCCGGGTGTCGAGCGCGCGGTACGGGGTGACCGGCATGTACGCGGCCTCGCCGGCGGGGCTGTAGTAGCCGACGACGTCGACGATGACGTCGGCCGGCGTCCAGCCGCCGTTCAGGATCTTGATCTTCCCGTCGGTCCCGACGGGCACGATCACCGAGTTCGCCACCGTCTGGCCCGGGTTGAAGTTCAGGTTCGAGGTGGTCGGGGCCTCGCCGCCGGACGGGTAGACGGTCAGGTGACCGAAGTTCTCCGGATTCGTGACGGTGAGGTTGAGGGCGACGGCCGTGGCCCCCGCCGGTATGCCCTCGCGGCCCGCCATCCGGGTTTCGATGCTCCCGTAGCCTCGCAGACGGCCCTGCGCGGTGCCGATGCCGCTGCGGGTGTCGACGAAGCGGGCCGGGGCGAGCGAGGTGTACCCGCTGGCCGAGGTCCGGGTGAAGTAGCCGGTCACGTCCGCGATCAGGTCGACGGCCTGCCAGCCGCCGTTGTGGATCTGCACGGTGCCGTCCGCGCCGACCGGCACGATCACCATGTTCGGGACGGACTGGCCGGCCTCGTAGTTGAGGTTCGACGTGGCGGGCCGCGGCTCGTTCATGCCCGGGGACACCGTGACGTGCCCGCCCGCGGTGGTGTTGGTGACGGTGACGTTCAACGCCACGGCGGTGACCCCGGCCGGGAACCTGCTGTTCCCCGCGATCTTCAGAACGGCGCTCTTGTAGGCCTGGACCTTGGCGACCGGCGCCCCGACACCGCCGCGGGTGTCCAGCAGGCGGGTGGGCGCGAGCGGGGTGAAATCGGAGCCGCGCGTGACGACCTTGAGCTCGGCGGCCGCCCGGCTGCCGGCCGTGTCCTCGGCGGAGACCTTGACGGTGTACGGGCCGCTCTTCTTGTAGACGTGCGCGCTCTTCAGCTCGCCCCCGACGACGTCCTGCACCACGTCCGTGGACCCGTCGCCCCAGTCGACGGAGACGTGCTGCGCGCCGGCGCCGCTGCTGAGGGCTGTCGTCAGCGTGATTCCGTGCGCGGTGTCGCCGGTGCTGCTGAGTGCGATGGCGAAGTCCGCAGCGGCGGCGCTGTCCGGCGCGGACACGGCCCGGCCACCGCCCGGCACCGGATCGGCCTGGGCCACGCCCGGAACCAGGCCGATGCCGGCGGCTACGAGAGCGGCGGAAAACATGAGTCGGCGATTGCGCACCGGCCCCCCTTGTTTGAACTGTTCAAGCGAACACGCGATCGGTTCGAAAGCGTGGTCAGCGTACCGATGCCGGGTTCGCCGGACGTTCGAAGACGAGCTCGATGCCGTCGGTCTCGTTGCCCCGCTCGGCGACGCGGCTGAAGCCGAAGCCCCCGAGGGTGGCCAGGGAAGCGGCGTTGTCCGCCCGGACGGTGGCCCGGACGGTCCTGACCTCGGGTTCCTCGGCGGCCCTGGCCAGCAGTGCGGTCAGCATGGCGCGGGCGTAGCCCTGGCGGCGGTGGGCGGACACGACGCTGTAGCCGACCTCGACCACGCCGTCCCCGTCCGGCGGGCCGTGGAACCCGGCGTCGCCCACGACGGTCCCGTCGGGCTCCGACACGGCGGCCCGGGTGGTCCAGGGAGCGGCGGACGGGTCCTTGGCGAGCTGGTCGGCGCGGTAGCCGAAGATCCAGCGGGCCCGGTCGGACACGAAGTAGGCGTCGAGGTCCACCCCGGCCTCGGCGCTGCCCCCTGCGAGGTCGCCGTCGGCAAGGGCCCGCAGGGCCTTCGCGTTGAGCTCGACGAAGCGGACGCGCCTGGGGAGAAGTTCAGTACTCATCGCGCAGATGCTCACCCAGCGGGCGGGGCCTGTCCACCGCATTACCGCCCGCCCCTGGCGGACCATGGAGGCGGACAGGTTTCCTCACACGTGGAGTCGTCGATGGCCGTTCGCCGTGTCGTGCCCAACATCCGGTCGGAAGCCCCGCAGGAGAGCAGGGAGTTCTACGGGCTGCTGGGATTCGAGGAGGTCATGAACCACGGCTGGATCATGACGCTCGCCTCCCCGTCCAGCCCGGCAGCGCAGATCAGCGTCATGAGCAGCGACAAGACCGCGCCCGTCACCCCCGACCTGAGCATCGAGGTCGACGACGTGGACGCGGCCTACGAGATCCTGCGGGCGAGCGGTGCGGAGATCGTGCACCCCCTGCAGGACGAGGAGTGGGGCGTGCGGCGGTTCTTCGTACGCGACCCCAGCGGACGGGTTGTCAACGTGCTGGGCCACCACTGACGGCGGCTACCAGGCCAGCTGGGAGATCTCCTCGGCCACCACGGCGCAGCCGTCCGCCGCCGGGTCGATCAGCGGGAAGTGGCCGACTCCGTCCAGCAGGGTCAGTCCGACCGTCTCCCCCGCCAGCGCGGCCGCCGCGACGTACGCCTCCGACACCGCCTCCGGGACCACGATGTCGCTGCGCCCCTGCACCACCGCCGTCGCGATGCCGGTCGGGAGCAGCGCCGCCGGATCGGCGTACGGGCGCCGCGCGGTGAAGGGGCCGGCTCCGCCGAGGAGTTGCGCCGAGGCGCCCCCGCACACCCCGAGCTCCTCCGCCACCGTGAAGTCCGCGATCGGGGCCAGCGCCACCACTCCGCGCAGCAGCGGCGGCGCGGGCAGCCTCCAGCCGGCCGGGGCGTCCTGCGGGAGCACGTGCCGGGCCGCGGCCCACAGCGCGAGGTGGCCTCCGGCCGAGTGGCCGGTCAGCACCATGCGGCGGGGG
Source organism: Streptomyces sp. NPDC058401 (assembly GCF_042722885.1). Lineage (NCBI taxonomy): Bacteria > Bacillati > Actinomycetota > Actinomycetes > Kitasatosporales > Streptomycetaceae > Streptomyces > Streptomyces sp. NPDC058401. Next base: position 19,370 of record NZ_JBHXKA010000035.1, on the reverse strand, counting down.
TCGGCCTCCGGCAGGGCGCCGGCGGCCAGCTCCGGGAGGGCGTCGAGCGCGGCGGCCACGTCGTCGAAGGTCTCGGGCCAGCGGCCGGCCACCGGGCCCTCGGCGTCCTGGTGGGGCAGCAAGCTCCCGCGCCGGTACTCGACGTTGGCGACGGCGAAACCCTGCCGGGCCAGGAAGTCCGCGAAGGGGGTGATGTGCTGCCGGTCGTACGGGGCGCGCCAGGCCCCGCCGTGCAGGACGACGACCAGCGGAGCGGAGCGCGCGGTGCCCGGCTGCGCCCGGTCCCCGCGCGGGGCGTGGAAGTCGATGATCTGGTCGGGGTGTTCACCGTAGGCGGCCGTCGCGTCGGGGGCTACGGGCGGATGGGAGAAGGCCGAGGCGGCCTCGGCGGCGTCCCGTTCGACTGCGGGGTCCGTCATCGGCTCAACCTCCGGTAACGCGTGGGACAAGGGGGACTGGTGTTCCGGTGTTCCGGCAGAGCGGGACCGTATCAGGCCGGAACGGTCCCCTCCGTGGCGGCCCGGAGCGATACCGGCGCGGGCGGGGCCGTAGCCCCGCCCGCTCGGTGATGTGACGTTTCGCTACCGGTTCACCCGAAAATGTGACCCAGTGTGCGCGCCGCACGCTCCGCGTCCGCGAAGCCGACGTACAGCGGGGTGAACCCGAACCGCAGGACGTCGGGGGCCCGGAAGTCCCCGATGACTCCGCGGGAGATCAGCTCGCGCATGATCCCCTCGGCGTTCTCCGTGCGCAGCGACACCTGGCTGGCGCGCTGCCCGTGCCCGGTGGGGGTGACCAGCTCGACCCTGCCCGCCGGGACGTACGCCGCCACGCAGTCGAGGAAGAAGTCGGTCAGCGCGAGGGACTTGGCGCGGACGTCCTCGACCGCGACCCCGTCCCAGGCGTCCAGGGCGGCCTCCAGCGCGAGCATGGACAGGATGTCCGGCGTGCCGACGCGGGCCCGCGCCACGCCCTGCGCCGCCTCGTAGGAGGGGGTCATCGCGAACGGATCCGCGTGGCCGTTCCAGCCCGGCAGCGGGGAATCGAAGGCGCCCTGGTGGCGGGCGGCGACGTACAGGTACGCGGGCGCGCCGGGGCCGCCGTTGAGGTACTTGTACGTACAGCCGACCGCGAGGTCCACCCCGTGCGCGTCGAGGCCCACGGGCAGCGCCCCGGCGGTGTGGCACAGGTCCCAGACGACGAGCGCCCCGGCGGCGTGCGCGGCCGCGGTGAGGGCGGGCAGGTCGTGCAGGCGGCCGGTGCGGTAGTCGGCGTGGTTGAGGAGCACCACGGCGGTGTCCGGCCCCATCGCCTCCGCGGCGGCGGCCGGGTCGACCGGGACCACGCGCAGCCCCGTCATCCGGGCCGCCGACTCGGCGATGTAGCCGTCGGTGGGGAAGGTCGCGGCGTCCACGAGCAGCTCGGTCCGGCCGGGCGCGGCCAGCCGGGCGGCGCCGACCAGGGCCTTGAAGAGGTTGACGCTGGTGGAGTCGCCGACGACCACCTGGCCGGCGGCGGCGCCGACCAGCGGGGCTATCCGGTCGCCGATGCGCTCGGGGGCGTTCCACCAGTTGGCTTCGCCCTCGGTCCAGGAGCGGATCAGACGGGTGCCCCACTGTTCGGTGACCACTTCGGCGAGGCGGTCGGCCACCCCCGCGGGGAGGGCGCCGAGGCTGTTGCCGTCCAGGTAGACCACGCCCTCGGGGAGGGTGAAGCGGTCGCGGAGCTTGCCGAGGGGGTCGGCCGCGTCGAGGGCTTCGGCGCGGGCGGCCAGGCCGGAGTCCGGGTTCGTGTCAGACATGGCTGCGCGCCGTCCAGAGCTCCGGGAACACGTTCTTCTGGGCGCGCTTCTCCAGCCAGGTGACGCCGGCCGAGCCGCCGGTGCCCGTCTTCGCGCCCATCGCGCGCCGGGTGGCGACCAGGTGGTCGTTGCGCCAGCGCCAGACCAGCTCGGCGACGTCGGTGAGGACCTCGCCGAGGCGGTGCAGGTCCAGGTGGGCGTCCGGGGTCGCGTACAGGGCCGTCCAGACGGCTTCGACCTCGGGCGAGGGCTCGTAGCGCTGGGAGAGGTCGCGGTCGAGGACCGACTGCGGGACCGGCAGGCCGCGGCGGGCGAGGAGGCTCAGCACCTCGTCGTAGAGGCTGGGCTCGTGGAGGGCCTTCTCCAGCTCCGCGTGGACGCGCGGGGCGCCGCGGTGCGGGACCAGCATGGAGGCGGCCTTGTCGCCGAGCAGGAACTCCATCCGGCGGTACATCGCCGACTGGAAGCCGGAGCCTTCGCCGAGGGCGGCGCGGTACGCGTTGAACTGGCCCGGGGTCAGCTGGGCGAGGGGGCGCCAGGAGGCGTTGAGGGCCTCCAGCTCGCGGAGGGATCGTTTCAGCGCGTCCATCGCGACGGGGAGCTGGTCCTCGCGGAGCGCCTTCGAGGCGGTCTCCCACTCGTGGACGATGACCGTGAACCACAGCTCCATGACCTGGGTGGTGACCAGGAAGACCATCTCGCCCGGGTCGTCGGAGCGCAGGTGCTGGAGGTGGGTGAGGACGTCCGCCTGGACGTAGTCCTCGTAGGGGGTCGTGCCGGCGAAGTCGAGGTTCGGGGTGTCCGAACCGCCGTCTCCGGAGGCATCAAGGGCGTGCGACATCGCTGTCTCCTCGATACGTGCTTCCGGGTAGCGGTCCGCTCCTTCCGGTGAGGTGAGTGGAGCTCCGGTCCCCTGTCCGCATCATAAGACCGTCGTGCCGCAGGGCTTCAATAGTCAGTGGCGCACGTCACTTTCCGCGACCGGGCGGGCCCCATGCGGGAACCCGCCCGGTTCCGGGCACGTGAGCCTCTCGGGCCTCAGACCGCGAGGACGTCCGCGGCCGTCTCCGAGGAGTCGCGCAGGAAGGTCGAGCAGCGCTCGTACTCCTCCTTCTCGTCGATCGCACCGGCCGCGCGGGCCAGGGCGTTCAGGGCGCGCAGGAAACCGCGGTTCGGCTCGTGCTCCCACGGCACCGGGCCGTGGCCCTTCCAGCCCGCGCGGCGCAGCGCGTCCAGGCCGCGGTGGTAGCCCGTACGGGCGTAGGCGTACGACTCGACCGTGCGGCCGCCCGCGAAGGCCTCGTCGGCGAGGAGGGCCCAGGCGAGGGAGGAGGTCGGGTTCGCGGCGGCGACCTCGACGGCGGGGGTGCCCGCGGCGAGGGCCGCGATGCCCGGCCGTCGGCCAGCCCTGCCGCGTGAGCCGCTGCTACTTGAGCTTGGTGCCCGTGGAACGCAGGTTCGCGCAGGCCTCGGTGACGCGCGCGGCCATGCCGGCCTCGGCGGCCTTGCCCCACGTGCGGGGGTCGTACTTCGACTTGGTGCCGACCTCGCCGTCGACCTTCAGGACCGCGTCGTAGTTGCGGAACATGTGGTCCACGACCGGGCGGGTGAAGGCGTACTGGGTGTCGGTGTCGAGGTTCATCTTCACGACGCCGTTCTCCAGCGCGGTGGCGATCTCCTCGGCCGTGGAGCCCGAGCCGCCGTGGAAGACGAAGTCGAACGGCGAGGACTTGCCGTACTTCTCGCCGACGCCGGCCTGGAGGTCCTTGAGGAGCTCGGGGCGCAGGACGACGTTGCCCGGCTTGTAGACGCCGTGCACGTTGCCGAAGGAGGCGGCCAGCAGGTAGCGGCCCTTCTCGCCCAGGCCCAGGGCCTCGGCGGTGCGCAGCGCGTCGTCGACGGTGGTGTACAGCTCGTCGTTGATCTCGTGGCTGACGCCGTCTTCCTCGCCACCGGTCGGGGTGATCTCGACCTCAAGGATGATCTTCGCGGCGGCGGCCTTGGCGAGCAGCTCCTGGCCGATGGCCAGGTTGTCGGCCAGGGTCTCGGCGGAACCGTCCCACATGTGCGACTGGAAGAGCGGGTTGAGGCCGCGGGCCACGCGCTCGGCCGAGATCTCGATCAGCGGGCGGACGTAGGTGTCCAGCTTGTCCTTGGGGCAGTGGTCCGTGTGCAGCGCGACGGTGATGTCGTACTTCGCGGCCACGATGTGCGCGAACTCGGCCAGGGCGGCGGCGCCGGTGACCATGTCCTTGTTGTACTGGCCACCCAGGAACTCCGCACCACCGGTGGAGATCTGGATGATGCCGTCGCTCTCGGCCTCCGCGAAGCCGCGCAGCGCAGCGTGCAGGGTCTGGGTCGAGGTCACGTTGATCGCCGGGTAGGCAAACTTGCCTGCCTTCGCCCGGTCGAGCATCTCGTTGTAGACCTCGGGGGTTGCGATGGGCATCTGTCCGCTCCTTGGATGTGCGGGGAGTGTGCTTATTGCGGGCCCTGACCTGGGGGCGACGTTGCCGTCGTGCCCATCTTTCCAGACTCACGCCCCCGCTCCACCTCCGCGACGGCGCCGCGCGGGCCGATCCGGGTGGAGTGTTTCACGTGAAACACTCCACCCGGCCACAAAAGCCCAGGTCAGGACCTAGTTTCGGACTTCCGGGGACCTAAGTCACCAGTTGTGCGGAAGCACGACCCGGTGTCCGAGGGTTAGGACAAACCGAGGTCACCGAGCTGGTAGCCCGTGAGGTACGGCAGTCCGGCGGCCGCGATGGCGTCGGCCGCGCCGCGGTCGACGATCGTCGCGACGGCCACGACCTCGCCGCCGGCCTCGCGGACCGCCTCGACGGCGGTCAGCGGGGAACCGCCCGTGGTCGAGGTGTCCTCGACGACCAGGCAGCGCTTGCCCTTCACGTCGGTGCCCTCGATGCGGCGCTGCATGCCGTGCGCCTTCTGCGCCTTGCGGACGACGAAGGCGTCCAGGCGCGCGCCGCGCGCGGCGGAGGCGTGCAGCATCGAGGTGGCGACCGGGTCGGCGCCCAGCGTCAGGCCGCCGACGCAGTCGAACTCCAGGTCGGCGGTGAGGTCGAGCATGACCTGGCCGACCAGCGGGGCGGCCTCGCCGTCCAGGGTGATCCGGCGGAGGTCGATGTAGTAGTCGGCCTCGCGGCCGGAGGAGAGGATCACCTTGCCGTGCACGACGGCCTTGTCCTTGATCTGCTGCAGAAGCGCATCGCGTACGTCACTCATGGCCCCGAGCTTAATTGGGCACTACCCGAGCCGCCGCCACGTCCACGTCGTGGAGATCTCCAGCGGGTCCACGGGGGTGACCAGCTGCGGGAGGCTGTTCAGGCCGTTCGGCGGACCCGACTGCGGTTCCACGCAGACGGCCTCGGGCTCCTCGTCGTAGACGACCACCCATTCGGAGCGGCTGGTGACCTTCAGCTCCAGGGCGTCGGGCCACGTGAGGGTGACGTCGACCCCGTACGGCATGCCGAAGCAGTCGTCCCAGGGGCCGGGCTTGGGGTCGATGCGGTTGCCGGTGGGCAGGTGGTCGGCCCCGCGCTCCTCCTGCCAGGCGGCCTCGAAGCCGATGCGCACGTCCTCGCCGCCGTTGCCGAGGTTGCGGTGGAACCAGGGGTGCCAGCCGGCCTGCGCCGGGAAGGAGTCCTGGTAGGTCTCGATGCCCATGGTCAGGGTCAGCGCGTCCTCGCCGAGCTCGAAGATCTGGGTGACCAGGCCCTCGTAGGGCCACGGGTCGGCGAGCGGGTACGTGAAGGCGGCCTCGGTGCCGGTGGCCCGGGCGCGGGTCCAGGCGGCGTCGCGGCCGAAGCCGTGGATGGCGTGCGGCGGGTGGTTGAGCGGGAGCTGGTGCAGGGTCGCCCCGTCCTGGAACTGCCCGTCCCGGGTCCGGCCGCACCACGGGACCATGGGGAAGGACCCGTAGTGGTCCCCCTGCCGCAGCAGTTCCGTCCCGTCGATGCGCAGACTGCTGATCCGGCAGCCGTTCTCCTGGTCGATGGTCACCTCGGCGCCGCCGGCGCGCAGTTGCGTACTCATGCCATGACCTTAGTCAGCCCGACGGCCCGATCAGGCCCGTGCGGGAAAGCGGGCGGGTCCCCGGGTCAGCGGCGGCGGCGCAGGGCGCGGCCCAGGAGGACCGCCGAGGCCACGGCAACGGCGGCGGCCGGGGCGATCCAGCGGAGGCTCGCGTTCGCGGAGGCGGCGGAGGGGGCCGGGACCGGGGCGTAGCGGCCGCGCGGGGGCGCGTGGTCCACCTCCTCGGCGCTGCGGCCGATCATCGTGCGGCGGGCGTGCGCGGCCTCGGCCGGCGGGCGCGGGGGGCCGCCGAGGTCCCCGAGGTCGGCCATGCCCTCGAAGGTGCCTTCCAGGAACGGGTCCAGGGACGGGGGCGGAACCTCGGTGTCGAACACGGATGCGGTGACCTCGGTGAACCCCGGACCGGGGTCCTCCTCCTGGTCCGGGCCCTGGTCCGAGCCCAGGTCCGAGCCCAGGTCCGAGCCCAGGTCCGAGCCCAGGCCGGTGTCCGGATCGGAGTTCACCTCGGTGTCCGCGGCCGGGTCCGCGCCGGCGTCGACCGCGAGGGCCGCGAGGTGCCCGGCGGCCCGGTCCAGGAGGCGGTGCCCGGCCGTGGCGGCCGCGTCGGGGGCGAAGGCGGCGGCGCGGCCGTCGGCGGCGGACTCGGCGGTGAACTCCAGCAGGGTGCCGCCGTCCGCCTCGGTGAGGCGCAGCGCGAGGGAGAGCTTCACGGTCCCGCTCCCCCGCACCTCGGTGCCCTCGCCCGCGAGGGTGAAGCGGTCCGGGTCCTGCTCGGTGACGGAGAGGGCGCCGCGGTAGGTGACGGTGTGTCCGCCGGCCCGGACCTTCAGCCGGCCGGACAGCGGCCCGGCCTCGGTATCGGCGTCCTGCTGGAGCCCCGGCACGCATCGCGCCAGCCGGGCGGGGTCGCGCAGCACGGCGCGGACGTCGGCGGAGGGGACCGGTACGAACACCTGATGCTCCATGCGCCCGAGCCTACCGACGCGGCAGCCCGGCCACGAGTACCCCGGCCACGGGAACCCCCGCCGCGAGAACCGCCGCCGGGCGTGCCCCCGCCCCGGGAGCCTGCGCCCCGGCAGCCCCGCCTACGAGTACCTCGGATGCGGCAGCGTGGACGGCGGGAGCCCCGCCACCCGGGTGCGCTCCGTGTCCCGGGCCGCGTCGGCCAGGGACTGCGTGGACAGGGAGCGCAGGGCGGGCGTCTCCCGGTCCACCCGCAGCCGGGGCTCGCCCTCGCGGGCCGCCAGGACGAAGCCCCAGTCCTGCGGGAGCTTCGCGGCGGGGGCGGAGGCCGCCCCGAGCACCCGGTCGGGGCCGGCGGCGAAGCCCGAGAGGCGGCCGCCCGCGCTGTAGGGGGCGGTGCGCAGGCCGGCCGCGCGCAGGGTGGCTTCGACGGTCCAGTAGGTGCGGGGTCTGGTGCCCGGGGGTCCCGCGTGGACGGCGAGCCGCCCGCCGGGGCGCAGGGCCCGCGCGGCCAGCCCGTAGAACTCCTGCGAGTACAGCTTCGTGCTGGGGGTGATCCCGGGGTCGGGCAGGTCGGAGACGATGACGTCGAAGCGGGCCCGGGCGGCGGGTGCGCGCAGCCAGCTGAAGGCGTCCGCGGTGACGACCCCGAGGCGCGGGTCCTCGTACGCCCGCCCGTTCAGCGCGGAGAGCATCGGGTCGGTCCGGGCGAGCCGCACGACTCCGGGGTCGAGCTCGACAACGGTGACGGAGGCGACGTCGCGGTAGCGCAGCACCTCGCGGGCGGCGAGGCCGTCGCCGCCGCCGAGGACCAGGACGCGGGTGTGCGGGCCGGTCATCGCGGGGTGCACGAGGGCCTCGTGGTAGCGGTACTCGTCGTAGCCGCTGACCCGCAGGCGGCCGTCGAGGAAGAGGTCGAGGGAGCGCGGTGAGCCGTCCGGGGGGCCGGTGAGGACCAGTTCCTGTACGCCGGTCTGGACGGCGACGCGGACCTCGCCGCCGTAGACGGCGCGGCGTGCGACGCGTTCGAAGTCGTCGGCGAGGACGGTGGCGCAGCCCAGGACGGTGAGGACGGTGACGTTGACGGCGATGAGCAGCCAGCGGGCGCGCCGGCTCAGGTCCCGGCGGAACAGCCACAGGACGAGGCCGCCGCCGGCCACGACGTTGATGGTGCCGGTGAGCATGGCGCCGGTGAGCTGGCCGAGGACGGGCAGCAGCAGGAAGGGGAAGGCGAGGCCGCCGACGAGGGCGCCGACGTAGTCGGCGGCGAACAGGTCGGCGACGGCGCCGCCCGCGTCCTGTCTGCGGATCCGCTGGATGAGGACCATCAGGAGCGGGATCTCGGCGCCGATGAGGACGCCGATGGCGAAGGAGAAGGCGACCAGCGCGGGCCGGGACTCCCCCAGCCAGGCGAAGCTGGCGTAGAGCGCTATGGCGGAGAGCCCGCCGAGCAGGGCGAGGCCCGCTTCGACCAGGGCGAAGCCGAAGGCGGGCCGGGCGCGCAGGGCCTTGGCCAGCAGGGATCCGACGCCCATGGCGAAGACCATGACGGACAGCACGACCGACGCCTGGGTGACGGAGTCGCCGATGAGGTACGAGCCGAGGGCGAGCAGCTCCAGTTCGTATACGAGCCCGCAGGCGGCGCAGACGAACACGGTGGCCAGGACGAGGAGTCTGCCGGTCCTGGGCCGTACGGGCAGGGCGGCCGGGACGCGGGCCACACCGCGCGGCTCCGGAGCCGGGGGGCGGCGCCACCGGGTGCGGAGCACCCCGCGCGGGGTGGAACGGTCGATCATGAAGCGAACCGTACGTCACCGCATGCTCGCATCCGGTCACCCACATGGGTGTAAGTGGCGCACTGGTTCGGGCAGTTGGCGTAACCACCCGGCAACTCCGCGACCCCCGCGACCCCGGGACCCTCAGATCAGCACCGGCGCCTCCGCGGCCACCTGTGCGGCTCCCTCCGCGCCCGCGCCGGCTCCTGCGCCCGCCAGGGCCGTCCGTACGCCGACGCGGGTGCGGGTCGCCACCAACTGCCCTTCCTGCGGGTACGCGTGCCAGGTCCGCCACCGGACCTGGCCCTCGTAGCGCTGCGCGAGCATGGCGGTGAAGGCGTGCGGGCTGCCCGGGAAGGTGCCGGCCAGCCCGTTCGGGTGGTCCGCGACCAGTGCGAGCAGCTCCTGCGCCCGCCCCGCGAAGGAGCCGCGCGAGAGGTTCTCGACCCGCGCGGCGAACTCGTACTCCCAGTCGCCGACGCGCTTGGCCACGCCGAGCGGAAGCGGGGTGCTGCTGCCGGGCATACAGGCGACGGTCTCGGAGCAGAGCACGTCGCCCTCCTCCAGGAGTACCTGGTGGGAGGCCCCGAGCAGGCGCAACTCCACTTTCGCGCCACCCAGTTCGAGGTTCAGTACGGCCAGGGCGGGCAGCCGCTCCCGACCCAGGGCCCAGGCGAGGTCGGCGGCACGCGTGTCGGTATAGGTGGTCTGGAGGGTCGTGAGCATGAGTCGGCTCCGCAAACGCGCGAGGGAGATGGGCCGGGGCCCGCCAGCGGTAGTCAACGGGTGGGGGGACACCGGCACGGGTCCACAGGAAGTCCAGGGAGGTCCGAGGACTGGTCTACTCAACCGAGGGAATCATGAAAGGCACGGCACTCACAGCGTTTTTACCCAAGTTGCAGGGGTTTACATCCCCTCGGGGGCTACACAGTTCACGTGTTCAACCACATGCCGCCCGTACGCCGTAATGCGCGGCCGTGACGTCCGAACAAGAAGACGCCCGACGGAAGTTGTGCCCGGCGGGCGCCTCACGTATGCGGGACGCGGTACGAAGGTGGTCCTTCGGAAGCCATGGATCCATGCTGCCCCGTGTCAGCTGGAACCGCATCCTCCGGATCAGCTCGAACCGCATCCTCCGCCGCCGCACGAGGAGGACGAAGAGCCGCAGCTCGACGAAGACCCGCAGCTCGACGAAGACCCGCAGCTCGACGAGGAGGAGCCGCACGACGACGAGGAGGAGCCGCTCCCGGCCCACCAGCCCGCACCGCCACCGGCGCCACCGGCGGCACTGCCGCCCCCGCGGCCCCCGCGTCCGGCCTTGACTGCCACCACGACGATCACCACGACCACCGCCACGAAGATCACTATTCCGAGGATCATCCCCCGACCCCTCTCTGCTCCCCCGGTTCCCCGGGGTGCGGGATCCCCTTCGTCCCGCGTGCTGGGGGGATGCCCGCGCCCTACGCGACCCAAAGCACACTTGAGCAAGTCCAGAGCTTCCCCGCAGGATTGCGCCCATGAGCGATCCCGAACGCACCAACGGCCCCGCCCGCCCCTTCCTCAACCGCAAGCTGGCGGCCTTCGGCACCACGATCTTCGCGGAGATGTCCGCCCTGGCCACCGCCACGGGATCGATCAACCTCGGCCAGGGCTTCCCCGACACCGACGGCCCCGCCGAGATCGCCGAGGCGGCGGCCCGCGCGATCCGCGACGGCCGGGGCAACCAGTACCCGCCGGGCCCCGGCGTCCCGGAGCTGCGTACGGCCATCGCCGCCCACCAGCAGCGCTTCTACGGCCTGGCCTACGACCCGGACACCGAGGTGCTCGTCACCGCCGGGGCCACCGAGGCCATCGCCGCCTCCCTCCTGGCCCTCCTGGAGCCCGGCGACGAGGTCATCGCCCTGGAGCCCTTCTACGACTCCTACGCCGCCTGCATCGCCATGGCAGGGGCCGTCCGGGTGCCGCTGACCCTGCGCGCCCCCGACTTCCGGCTCGACGTGGACGCGCTGAAGGCCGCGGTCACCCCCCGCACCCGCCTCCTGCTCCTGAACACCCCGCACAATCCGACGGGCACCGTCCTGACCCCCGCCGAGCTGGCCGCGGTCGCGGAGCTGGCCGTCTCCCGCGACCTGCTCGTCATCACGGACGAGGTGTACGAGCACCTGGTCTTCGAGGGCGCCCACACCCCGCTGGCGGGCCTGCCCGGCATGCGCGAGCGCACCGTCACCATCTCCTCCGCGGGCAAGAGCTTCTCCTTCACCGGCTGGAAGGTCGGCTGGGTGACCGGGACGCCCGAGCTGGTCACGGCGGTCCGCTCGGCGAAGCAGTTCCTGACGTACGTGTCCTCGGGCCCCTTCCAGTACGCGATCGCCGAGGCCCTGGCCCTGCCCGACGCGTACTACGACTCCTTCCGCGCGGACCTGGCCGCCAAGCGCGACCTCCTCTCCGACGGCCTCGCGGCGGCCGGCTTCGAGGTCTTCCGCCCGCAGGGCACCTACTTCGTCACCACCGACATCACCCCCCTCGGCGAGCGCGACGGCCTCGCCTTCTGCCGGTCCCTGCCGGAACGCTGCGGAGTGGTGGCCATCCCCAACCAGGTCTTCTACGACGACAAGGCCGCCGGAGCCAGCCACGTCCGCTGGGCCTTCTGCAAGCGCACCGACGTCCTGGAGGAGGCGGTGGAGCGCCTCGGTCGGCTGGCCCGCTGAGAGCGGGCCAGATGGGCGTGCGGGCGTGGGGCCCGGCCTTTCAGCCGGCCCCGTGCCACACGGGAGAGACGAGCAGCGATCCCTTCCACTCCTTCGTGGCGAGCCTTCCACGGAGCTGATGCTGACGGTTCCAGTTGTCACGCGACAACGGGTCGGTGCGCAGCGCCTCAAGGCAGCGGTGGACGCTGGGCAGCGCCGCGCGGCACAGTTCCTCCCACCCCGTCACCGCATCGGTTGTCCCGAAGACGACGTTCCATCCGCTCAGCGGCGGAACGCTGACACGATCGCCCTTCTTCGGGCTCACCCGCCCACCTCGACCGGGCCCAGGTCCTCCCCGTCGAGCGGACGCAGCGCTTCCTTGAGCTGCTCCGGATCGGCATTGATCCGAGCCGTCGCCCTCCAGGAGACGAGCGCACGGTGCACAGCCTCCCTGGCACCCAGCTCTGCCGCATCGGAAAGCGCTTCCAGAAGTTCCACCGTGAAAGCGCGCATCTCCTCGCCGTCCAGGTGCCGCACCCACGGAAAGACTTCCGGCAGCGCCAGCAGCAGTGAGCGGGCTCCGTCGTCGTGCTTCATGAGCGCGAGGAAGAGCCGAGACGCCGTCGTGAGGTTCTCCTCGGTGCGCTCCGCGTGCACGGCAGTCGTCAGCACCATGTCGGGCGCGTCCCGATGGGTGACGCGCAGAGCACCAAGGGCTGCGGCCCGAGCGGCTACTGCCTTCGGGTTTCTTGACAGGTCAGTGAACGACACCGACTCGGGTTCGGCTCCCAGGTAAGTAAGGCTCATACTCAGACTGTACTCAGATTATGCTCTGAGTGCCATGGGTGTGTGCTGGTCCCCGGCGCCGCCCTCGTAGGGTTCCTCCATCGTGTCCATGTCCATCGTGGCGACTCCGACCGGGAGCCCTCCAGAAAGTCGGGACGCATGGCGACGGAAACGCTGTCGAACGGCACACGGGCCGGGCGGCGCACCGGCCCGGCCGGCCGGATCCCCGGCGGCGTCCTCGCGCTGGGGGTCTACGCCGCCGTGCGCGGGCTCGGGGTGCTGGCGGTCGTCGTGGCGGCCTGGTGGAACGGGCGCAGCCCCCTGCGGGTGCTCGGGGAGTCCTGGGACTCCGTCTGGTACCTGCGGATCACCGAGCACGGCTACGGGCGGACCCAGATCTACCCCGGCATCGGCTCCGTGCAGAGCGACTCGGCGTTCTTCCCGCTCTACCCCGTCCTGATCCGCTGCGCCTCCGCCGTGCTGCCCGGCCCCCTGACCGTCGCCGCGCTGGCCGTCGCCTGGATCGCGGCGGGCGCGGCCGCCGTCGGGGTGTACCGGGTCGGGGCGCACCTGCTCGGGGTCCGTGCCGGGGTGCTGCTCGTCGCCCTGTGGGCCGTGCTGCCGCACGCCCTCATGCTGACCCTCGCCTACACCGAGCCCCTGCTGGCCGCCTTCGCCGCCTGGGCCCTCTACGCCCTGCTGCGGGGCCGCTGGGGGTGGGCCGCGGGGCTCGCCGTGCTCGCGGGGCTGACCCGGCCGACGGGGATCGCGGTCGCGGCAGCCGTGACGGCGGCCGCGGCGTACGAGATCTGGCGGCGGCGGGGCCGCGCACCCGCGCGGGTGTGGGCCGCCGGGATCGCCGCTCCCGCGGGCTGGGCCTCGTACGTCCTGCTCGTCGGGGTGCGCCGGGGGGATCCGCTGGGCGGCTACTTCGCCGTCCAGAGCGGCTGGGGCTCGCGCTTCGACTTCGGCGCGGGCGCGCTGCGCTCGGCGCGGCACGCGCTGTCCGGCCCCGGGCAGGTGGAGCTGGCCACCACCGTGACGGTGGTCCTGCTGGCGGCCGCGCTGGTGCTCGCCGGGCTGCTGGCGGCCGACCGGAGGATCCCGCTGCCGCTGCTCGTGTACACGGGCGTGCTGCTGGTGATGACCTACGGCGGCGCCGGCTTCTTCGAATCGAAGCCGCGCTTCCTGCTGCCCGCGTTCCCGCTGCTGCTGCCGGCGGCGGCCCTCATGGCGAAAGCCCGGCCGCGCACCGCCGTCGTGGTGACCGTGGTGCTGGCCGGGCTCTCGTACGGATACGGGCCGTACCTGCTGCTCGCGTCCGGGGTGGCGCCGTAAGAGTCTGAAACGGACCGCGAGGACCTAGTTGGTCTCGCTGTCGCCGCCCTCGGCGTCGTCGTCCTTCTTGTCGGCGGAGTCCGCCGAGTCGACGTCCTTTTCCAGCCCGAACTGCTCGACGAGCCACTTGTCGAACTCGATCGACGCGCGGACCCAGCTGACCGTGGAGGACACGAAGTGCTCCAGGTTCACGCCGGTGCCGATCAGCATCTGCGCCTCGCCGATCAGGCGGACGGAGCCGTCGTCGTGCGTGTGGCTGTAGACCTTGGGCCACAGCGTGCGGCGGTTCCAGTCGTCGATGGACTCGAGGAGCTGAGCCTTCTCTTCGATCTTGTGCGGGCGGTCGTAGAACGTCCGCACGGAGAAGACCTGCTGCTCGTCCTCGCCGCGGAACATGAAGTACGTGCGGAAGTCCTCCCACGGCGCCGCGAGGTCACCCTCGTCGTCGACGACGTACTTGAGCTCCATCTGCTCCAGGAGCTGCTTGACCAGATCCTGGTCGGGGACGACGGGGCCCGCCGGTCCTGTGGCCTGCGGATCGGGCTGCTGCCCTCCGAAGTTCGGAATCGAGGCCGGGTCGATGCTCACCGTGTGACTTCCCTTCGTGCGGATACCGCCATCCTCCCCCATCGCGCCCGCCCCGTGTCCACCCCCGCAGCTACGATCCGCTCCGGGCGGACAGGAGTAGGACCGCCGTAAGGGGGATGGATGGCGCTTCAAGGGAGTTTGCGCGGACTCGTGATCCTGATGGCGGCCGTACCGGCGATCGGCCTGGGCTGAGCGATCTGGCTGATGGCTGCGCTGAGCGACTGGGACGGGCCCGCGTGACCCCGGACGCCGGCCCCTCCGACGCCGCGGCCCCGGACCGGGCCGGGCCCGCGGGTGCGGTCCTGGTCCGGTTCGAGGCCGGCGACGTGTGATCCGGAGCGGGCAGCCCCGGGGAGGGGCTAGAGCGCCTTGCCCACCAGGAGGTCGTCGCCCGCCACCGAGACGCGGACGGTGTCGCCGTCGCGGACCTCGCCGGCGAGGATCTCCTTGGCCAGGCGGTCGCCGATGGCCGTCTGGATGAGGCGGCGCAGGGGGCGGGCGCCGTACGCCGGGTCGTTGCCCTTGTCCGCCAGCCAGGCCAGGGCTTCCGGCGTGACGTCCAGGATCAGGCGGCGCTCCGCGAGGCGCTTGGCGAGGCGGCCGATCTGGAGCTCGGCGATGTGGGCCAGCTCGGCCCCGCTGAGGGCGGAGAAGACCACCAGGTCGTCGAGGCGGTTGAGGAACTCCGGCTTGAAGGTGGCCCGCACCACGTCCAGGACGCGGGCCTTCTTCTCGTCCACAGCTGTGGACGGATCCATCAGGAACTGCGACCCCAGGTTCGAGGTCAGGATCAGGATGGTGTTGCGGAAGTCCACGGTGCGGCCCTGGCCGTCCGTGAGGCGCCCGTCGTCGAGGACCTGGAGCAGGACGTCGAAGACCTCGGGGTGGGCCTTCTCGACCTCGTCCAGGAGGACGACGCTGTACGGGCGACGCCGGACGGCCTCCGTCAGCTGGCCGCCCTCCTCGTAGCCCACGTAGCCGGGCGGGGCGCCGACGAGCCGGGCCACGCTGTGCTTCTCGCCGTACTCCGACATGTCGATGCGGATCATGGCCCGCTCGTCGTCGAAGAGGAAGTCGGCGAGGGCCTTGGCCAGCTCCGTCTTGCCGACGCCCGTGGGCCCGAGGAAGAGGAACGAGCCGGTCGGCCGGTCCGGGTCCGCGATGCCCGCGCGGGTGCGGCGCACGGCGTCGGAGACGGCGCGCACGGCCTCGCCCTGGCCGATCAGGCGGCGGCCCAGCTCCTCCTCCATGCGGAGCAGCTTCTGGGTCTCGCCCTCCAGGAGGCGGCCGGCCGGGATGCCCGTCCAGGCGCCGACCACGTCCGCGATGTCGTCGGGGCCGACCTCGTCCTTGACCATCGTGTCGCGGGAGACCTCGGCCTCGGCCTCGGTGGCGTCCGCGAGCTCCCGCTCCAGGGCCGGGATCTCCCCGTAGAGCAGCTGGGAGGCGGTGTCGAAGTCCCCGTCGCGCTGGGCGCGCTCGGCCTGGCCGCGCAGGTCGTCCAGGCGCTCCTTGAGCTCGCCGACCCGGTTGAGGGACTGCTTCTCCTTCTCCCAGCGGGCGGTGAGGCCCCGCAGGTCCTCCTCCTTGTCGGCGAGGTCCTTGCGGATCTTGTCGAGGCGTTCGCGCGAGGCCGCGTCGGACTCGTTGTTCAGGGCCAGCTCCTCCATGCGCAGGCGGTCGACCGAGCGCTGGAGCTCGTCGATCTCCAGCGGGGAGGAGTCGATCTCCATGCGGAGCCGGGACATGGACTCGTCGACGAGGTCGATGGCCTTGTCGGGCAGGAAGCGGGAGGTGATGTAGCGGTCGGAGAGGGTGGCGGCGGCGACGAGCGCGCTGTCGTTGATGACGACCTTGTGGTGGGCCTCGTAGCGGCCCTTGAGCCCGCGCAGGATCGCGATGGTGTCCTCGACGCTCGGCTCCGCCACCAGCACCTGCTGGAAGCGGCGCTCCAGCGCCGGGTCCTTCTCGATCCGCTCGCGGTATTCGTCGAGGGTGGTCGCGCCGACCATCCGCAGCTCGCCGCGGGCCAGCATGGGCTTGAGCATGTTGCCCGCGTCCATGGAGGAGTCCCCGCCGGCGCCCGCGCCGACGACGGTGTGCAGCTCGTCGATGAAGGTGATGATCTGGCCGTCGCTGGACTTGATCTCCGCGAGGACCGTCTTGAGCCGCTCCTCGAACTCGCCGCGGTACTTGGCGCCGGCCACCATCGCGCCGAGGTCCAGGGAGACCAGCCGCTTGTTCTTCAGGGACTCGGGGACGTCGCCCTTGACGATGCGCTGGGCCAGGCCCTCGACGACGGCGGTCTTGCCGACGCCGGGCTCGCCGATGAGCACCGGGTTGTTCTTCGTACGGCGCGAGAGCACCTGGACGACGCGCCGGATCTCGTGGTCCCGGCCGATGACCGGGTCGAGCTTGCCCTCGCGGGCGGCCGCCGTGAAGTCGGTGCCGAACTTCTCCAGGGCCTTGTACTGGCCCTCGGGGTCGGGGGTGGTCACCCGCCGCCCTCCTCTTGCGTTCTCGAAGGCCTCGCGCAGCTTCTTCGCGGTCGCGCCCTGTCCGGAAAGGAGCTCACCGGCCGCGCCGCCCTTGGCGGCGATGGCGATGAGCAGGTGTTCGGTGGAGAGGTACTCGTCGCCGAGCTTCCCGGCCTGCGCGTCCGCCTCGCCCAGTACGGCGAGCAGCTCGCGGGTGGGCTGCGGGGGCGCGACCGTGGAGCCCGTGACGCTGGGCAGGGCGGCGAGCAGCCGGTCCGCTCCGGCGCGTACGGCGGCCTGGTCGGCGTCGGTCGCGGCGAGCAGGTCGGTGATGTTCTCGTTGTCCTCGCCGGCGAGCAGCGCCAGCAGCAGGTGCGCGGGCGTCAGGTCCGCGTGCCCGTCCTTGACGGCCCTGGTGGTGGCCGCGTTCAGCGCGTCCCGGCTCCGGTTGGTCAGCTCCGCATCCACGGGCGGCTTCTCCCTTCCTGCTTCGTTTCCCTACTGTGTGTGCTTTACATGAGTAACCTGCACAAAGTTGAGTCTATTCCACTCAAGGTGGACCGACGTACCCTTCGCGCATGTCGACTCCCAGCCCGGCCGGCACGGCCCGCCCGACCCAAGACGTACTCAACCCGACGCCGGAGTACCTCGCCTTCTGGCGGGAGCGGCACATCTGCACGCTGACCACCCACCGCCCCGACGGCAGTCCGCACGTGGTCCCGGTGGGCGTGACGTACGACCCGGAGGCCGGGCTGGCACGGGTGATCAGCAACAAGCACAGCAAGAAGGTCCGCAACGTGCTGGCGTCGCAGGGCGGCCCGCAGGGCGGGGCCCGGGTGGCGGTGTGCCAGCTGGAGGGGCGGCGCTGGGCGACCCTGGAGGGCCGCGCGATGGTCCGTACGGACGAGGCCTCGGTCGCGGAGGCGGTCCGGCGCTACGCGGAGCGGTACGGGCGGACGCCCTCGCCGAACCCGGACCGGGTGGTCGTGGAGATCAGCCTGGACCGGGCCATGGGGCGCGCGTAGCCGGCGGCGTCCGGTCCGGCCTCACCCGGCTGTCCGGTCCGGCCTGACCCGGCTGTCCGGTTCGGCCGCATCCGGTTGTCTCGTTCAACCACTGGACACGGACATCACAGCGACGCCATCGTGGTCAGGTCCACGATGGCGTCGCTGTGTGGGGGTAGTGCCTGAGCGATCTGCGACGACAGGGGAATCGCTTCAGGCACTGCGGGGGGTGGCGGCGGATTCGGGCTCGAAAAGTTGGTGATCACGCTGGTCCAGATTGACGAAGACCATGCCGTACCGGATCTCGCAGCGGACGGGCTGCGGTGCGCCTCGGGGACGGCGCAGACAGCGGTAGGCACGGACGTCCTCGTCCTCTTCCCGCACCACGATGATCGGCTGGCCGAACAGGGTGACCTTCAGCGAATCGCCGACGTAGGGGATCGCGCTGGTGAGATCGATGAACTGCCAGCCGGAGCGGTAGGCAGATGCCATTTCACGGCGGAAGCCGTGATCGTCGGGAGTCATCAGTCCCAGCCGAGGTCGTTGGTCGACGCGTTGGCCGAGTCCCAGCCCAAGTCGTTGGGCGACGAATCCCAGCCCAGGTCGGGCTTGCCTATCGACACGGCGGGCGCGTCGGTACCCCCCACGTCCCCACCGAAGGCGTTGACTGCCCCAATGACCGCGGCGGCGGAGAACCCAATGGCAAGTACCGAGCGAAGCATTCTCTTGTACATGGTCGGCTTCGTCCTCACTTGATGGAAATCTTCTCCCCCGCGTGTCAGACGATGGCTCATTCGGGCACGTCGCTGCCACAGGGACGATGCATCATGTTCTTGCATGTTCAGGACCCTGGGGGGTGGAGATTTGCCCAGAAACAACACAAAGCCGACACATCCCCACCCCGTCACGTCCATGTGCGCCGAGGGGACGCGTCTCTACACGGCGGCGCTGAGCACCGGCCGGGTGACCCGCAGCGAGGTCGAGAACGCCCCCTGCCTGCTCGAATTCGCTCTGCTGCGACCCGACCCGGATGACGCGAACCAGCTCCGCGCGGTTCCCCCGTCCGTCGCACTCGCGCAGCGGCTCCATCCGCTCGAACGGGAGATTCAGGACCGGCGCCGGGACACCATAGATCTCACCGACGCATTCGAGCCGTTTCTGACCATCAGCTCCCAGAGCCCCTCGAACACCCACGCCATCACCGTGCTGGAGGGCTTCGACCAGATCCACACCGCCCTCGACCAGGCGACGGCGGAGTGCCGGACCGAGGTGCTGACCGTACAGCCGGGCGGCGCCCGGTCCACGTCCGTCCTCACGGAGGCGCTGGAGCGCGCCGCTCCCCTCGTCAACCGCGGGGTGCGCATACGGACGCTCTACCAGCACACCGTGCGGCACAGCCAGGGCACGCTCGCCTACGTGGACCGGATCTCCGCGGGGAAGGTGGAGATCCGCACGCTCGAAGAGCTCATGGAGCGCCTCATGATCTTCGACCGTACGGTGGCCTTCATCCCCACCAGCGACGACCGCAGGACCGCCCTGGAACTGCGCCACCCCGGGCTGGTCGACTACCTCATCAAGGTCTTCGAGCAGCTGTGGCACCGCGCCGTGCCGCTGTCGGCGGAGGTGACCTACCAGCACACCCCCGGCGGCATCTCCGGCGTGCAGCGGTCCATCGCCCAGCTCCTCATCGAGGGGCACGTGGACGAGGCCATCGCGCGCCGGCTGGGGATGAACGTACGGACCTGCCGCGCCCACATCGCCAAACTGGCGGCCTCCCTGGGCAGCGGCAGCCGGGCACAGCTGGGCTTCCTCATCGCCCGCTCGGGAATCCTGGAGGACCGGGAGCTCTGAGCGGATACGGATGAACGAGGGCGGCGCCCCGCCCCGGACTGGTGTCC
>NZ_JBHXKA010000034.1:0-69210 GCF_042722885.1 Streptomyces sp. NPDC058401 | reverse complement strand
CAGTCCAGGCCAACACCCCACCCCGCCCCCGGCACCGACCCACCCCACGCAGCCAGCAGCGCACCGGCACAACCCAGCCCCGCCGGCGCTTGAGGCGCCCGGGGACGGAGTCCCCGGCAACGGCGCCGCGCCGCGCCGCACAAGACGGATCAGGACGCGGACGCCGTCCGCCGCGCATAGTGCCGAGCGGCCTTCGCCCGGTTCCCGCACCCCGTGCTAGTGCACCACCGCCGAGTCCCATTCCGACTGACGTCGTGGAACTGCAGCCCACACGTCGGGTTGGCACAACTCCGCAGCCGATCCCCCGCGGTGCTGAGCAGCCGCAGGTAGTCCGCCGCCACGAGATACCCGAGCAGCCGCCCCGAGTCGGGCGCCTCCAGCCGCTCCACGGGCCCCGCGGCAGTGAGCAGCCGGCGGATCCGGCCCGCGTCGAGCAGCCGGTTGAAGGCGTCGAGCGCCCCCGGCCCCGCATCGGGACGCCCGGCGACACCGGTCAGCGCGGTGCGCGCGGCCCGGGCGGCGGTCAGCGTGGTCCGGTCGGCACGCAGCTCGCCGCCGGCGAACGCGGCGGCCACCCGGGACCCGGCCAGCCAGCACGCGAGCCCGGCGGTGGAGTCCAGCAGGTCGTACCGGCCGTAGCGGTCGTGCCAGAGGGTGTTGAGGAGGTCCAGACTGAGCGGCTCCCCGGTCAGCGGACGCGGATCAGGCACGCTCGCGCGCACACCCGCTCCCGGCCCCGCCCGGTCCGCGCTCGCCCGGTCCACGCCCACCCGCACACCCGCCCCCGCCCCCGCTCGGTCCACGCTCACCCCCGCGGTCCGAGGTGCACGGGCGCGGGAACGGCCGCGAAGGCGCAGTACGGCGACGAGCCCTCGGCCCGGTACAGCTCCACGGCCTGCGGCGCCGCGAGGATCCCCGGAAGGATCAGCTGCCACAGCCGGGTCAGGTGCCCGCGCAGCGGCCCGCAGGAACGGCCCGGGCGGTGCTCCTCGGCGCGCAGGCACACGTCCATCCCGATCAGGGAGTAGACGAGCTGCGCGGCCGTCCCCCAGGGGTCGGCCGCTCCGGCCAGCGCGTCGGCCAGTTCCTCGCGGACGGCATCGGTCCAGGAGACGCTGCCGTCGGGGTAGTGCACGAACTCCCGGGTCAGCCGGGCGCCCGCCCGTACGACGGGGTCGTGCCCGAGCCGCCCGGCGACGGCGTGCGTCATGTCGACGGCGGCCTGCAAGGGCCGGATCCCGCGGTGCGGCACCTCGCTCAGGGCGCTGACGATCGCCTGCCGGGCTTCGGTGCGCACCGCTCTGACCAGGTCGTCCTTGGCGGGGAAGTGGTACATCAGGGCGCCCTTGGTGACTCCTGCGGCGGTGCAGATGACGGCGAGCGAGGCCCCTTCGTAGCCGTAGAGGTCGATGGCCTTGGCGGCGCCGTTGATCAGAGCCCGGCGCGTCCGCTCGGCTCGCTCCTGCTGCGCCATGGGCGCTCCTCGTGCGTAGGGGGTGGAGACGTACGGGTGGTGGTGCCGTCGGGGCGGGCCCCCCCCGGCGACACCACCACCCGTACGGTCAGGCCGCGGTGCCGGCCGGGACGGTGGCCAGGCTGTCCTCGAAGCTCTTGCGGAGCTGCGCGCGGCGGAGCTTGCCGATGCCGGTCTTGGGGATCTCGGACCGGTCGACGGGCAGCAGGTGCGGTACGTCGACGCCCAGCCGCTCGCGGACCCGCTCGCGGATCCGCTCGCCCTGTTCGCCGGTGATGGTGCCGGAGCGCGGGCTGAAGAACACCGCGAGCTCCTCGGCGCCGCCGGGCTCGGCCGTGACCAGGGAGGCGACGGTGTACGAGGGCTCGATGAAGTCGAGTTCCTCGACGGCGGCCTCGATCTCGTGGCCGTGGTAGGCGATCTCGCCTAGCTGGATGACGTCGTCGGTGCGGCCGGTGACGGTGAGGATGCCGTTCTCGACGTACGCCAGGTCGCCGGTCTTGAACCAGCCGTCGTCCGTGAAGGACTGCCGGTTCTGCACGGGGTTGTCGTAGTACCCGGAGGTGATGGTCGAACCGGTGACCTGGAGGCGGCCGGTGATCCCCCACGGCACGAGGGTGCCGTGCTCGTCGACGACCCGGATGCGGGTGCCGGGCTGCGGGCGGCCGACGGGCACGTAGCGGTCGTCGCCCGCGGCGGCCTCGGTGAACTGGCAGTCGGCCACGCCGGCGGTGGTCTCGGACATGCCCCAGCCGGGGAACATGGCGGTGGCGGGCAGCCCGTAGGGGGCCAGCAGGTCCAGGAAGCGGCGGACGACGCCGGAGCGGACGGCCTCGCCGCCGTTCATGATGTAGCGCAGCGGGCTCAGGTCCCAGCCGCGGCCCTCGAAGCGGTCGGCCTGGTCGTTGACGAGCACGAAGGCGAAGTTGGGCGCCCAGGTGGTGTCGGCCCGGTGGGCGGAGACGGCGTCGAGCCAGCGCAGCGGGTCTTCCAGCACCCACTGGATCTTGGCGTGGACCTGGGCGGCGCCGAGGAAGACGTCGCGCGCGTGGAACATGATCAGCCCGCCGATGTGGTCCAGCGGCATCCAGTTGAAGGTGCGGGTGTCCGCGTCGAGCTTGTTCACGCGGGAGGTGGCCGCGCTGCGCGTGAGGATGTTGCGGTGCGTGAGGCTGACGGCCTTGGGCACGCCGGTGCTGCCGGAGGTGAGCAGCAGGACGGCCGGGTCCACGGCGTCCGGCTCGTGCCAGGCGAGGTCCGGCTCGTGGGCGGTGCGCAGGCCCGCCACGTCGCCCAGGTGGGCGGCGGTCCAGCCGGCGTCGGCGGTGACGGCGGGCGCGAGCTCCTGGCCGGTGCCGGTCAGGACGCGGGGGCGGCCGTAGCCGGCCCAGACGCGCTCCAGCAGGCCGGGGCCGTTGACCGCGTCGGCGCTGACGGGCAGCGGCAGGAAGCCGCCGAGGACACATGCCCAGAAGCCGGAGAGGAGGTCCGCGTCGTCGGCGGACTGGAGGATGATCTTCTCGCCGACCACCGCGCCGGAGGCGCGCAGCCCGCCCAGGACGCGCGAGGCGCTGTCGAGGAGTTCGGCGTAGCTCTGGTGGACCTCGGTGCCGTCGGCGCGGATGTACGTCACCCCGCGGCCGTCGCTCTCGGCAACGGCGCGGACGAGTGCGGCGCCGAGGTGCGCGACGCCGGTTTCGGGGGCGGGCCCGCCGTCGAGCAGCGATATGCCGGTGCCGGTCATGCCTGGTTCTCCTCTTGCTGAGCGGTGTCGGACGCGGTGTCGGCAGGGGTCGCGGTGGCCACGATGACGAGCGGTCCCCGGCCGTGGAAGGGCGCGGGCTCCTTGCGGAACCCGCCGTACTCGGCCGTGATGGTCAGTCCCGCCGCGGCCAGCAGTTCGCGGACCTCGGGCCCGGTCAGGACGGCCTGGTCGAAGAAGTTGTCGTACATGGAGACCGTGCCGTCCGCGGTGCGGACCAGCAGGGTCTCCTCGTTGCGCCAGTTCGCGGCGTGCGCGTTGATGAACTGGCGGGCGAGGCGGGTGATGAGGATCCCGTCCCGGCGGTGGTGGCCGACGCTGTTGGGCTGGAAGGAGTCGACGAAGTTCAGCAGGTGGCCGAACTCCAGGACGACCTGGCCGCCGGGGTTCAGCAGCTCGCGGATGGAGCGCAGGACGGCCGGGAGGCTGCTGCGGTCCAGGTAGTTCAGCGTCATGAAGAGGCTGTACACGAGGTCGTAGCGCTCGTCGGTGCGGTACTCCTCGGCGCGGGCCTCCACGTAGGAGATCCCCTCGTCGCCGGCGGCCCGGGCGTACTCCAGGAAGGCCGCGCTCTGGTCGACGCCGGTGCCGCGGTGGCCGCGCTCGCGCAGGGCGCGCAGGTTGGAGCCGGTGCCGCTGCCCAGGTCGAGTACGGTGCCCGCGTCGGGGAGCAAGGACGCGAGGAACTCCGTCTCGGCGTCGAGGTTGCGGAAGTCCTTCCGCATGATCTCGTAGTACTCACCGGGGAATTCGAAGCTCGTGCCGGTCAAATCCGTCATCCTCCTCGGATGTCAGTGCTCGTCGGTCGGCTGTACTCGTCTGTCGGCCGTACTCGTCGGTCGGCTGTACTCGTCTGTGCTCGTCGGCGCCGTCCCCCACGTGGGCACGGGGGCCACCCGGCCTACGTGGGCACGGCCTCGCGCATGGTGCGGTAGCCGCGCGGGGTGAGGCCGTACCGGTCGCGGAAGAGCCGGCTGAAGTGCGAGGCCTGGTAGAGGCCGGACCGTTCGCCGATCACCCCGACGGGCAGGTGCTCGAGCCGCGGGTCGCGCAGCTCGGACCGGCAGCGGGCGAGGCGTTCGTCCCGGATCCACCGGGCGGGGCTCGTCCCGTGCTCCTGGAAGATCCGCTGGAGGTAGCGCAGCGAGATGTTGTGGTGCTCGGCGACCGCCTGCGGGGTGAGGTCGGGGTCGGAGAGCCGGGCGCGGATGAACCCCTGGATGTTGAGCATGAGGTCGTGCCGGGCCACCTCGTCCTCGGCGGCGACGTGGCGCAGCCGGTCGGCGAGGACGGCCGCGGTCAGGCCCGCCACGGTGGCGCCGACCCGGTCGACGGCGGAGTGGATCTCGGTGCCGTGGTCGTGGAGTCCGGCGAGGAGCTGGGAGAGCAGGGCTCCGGCGCCCATCCGTCCGCACCAGCCGGTGGCGGTGAGCTTCGCGGTGTCGGCGGCCGACATGCCGAGGTGACGGTGCGGCAGCTGGACCTCGACCAGGTGGAAGGGCCGGGGCAGGATGAGGCGGTACGGCCGGCTGGTGTCGCAGCAGATGATCTGCGGGCCGCTCGCCTGGCCCCGGCGGCCGTCCTGGTGGACGTGGATCTCGCCGGCCAGCGCCCGGAACACCCGTAAGGACTCGGACGGGTCGGCGCGGATGTGGCGGCCGGGACGTACGGCCTCGTGGGCCTCCCCCGTGACGAGGGAGATGGTGACGTCTCCGAACTCGCGGCGGACGGTGGTCCCGTACACGGACTCGCCGTGTGCTCGGATCACCCGCGCCGTCGTACCCGTGG
Source organism: Streptomyces sp. NPDC058401 (assembly GCF_042722885.1). Lineage (NCBI taxonomy): Bacteria > Bacillati > Actinomycetota > Actinomycetes > Kitasatosporales > Streptomycetaceae > Streptomyces > Streptomyces sp. NPDC058401. The sequence goes on along the minus strand of NZ_JBHXKA010000034.1, from coordinate 64,186 downwards.
CGGGCGGGGCGGGCGCGGCGAGCGGTGGACTGCGGTCCGGCACGAATGCGCTCGGCCCGCGAAGGGGCAGCATGTCCATCGTTCTCCTCGCTCCGGGAAGCGTCGTGTCATCGTGACAGGCAGGCCCATAAAAACATACCTGCATGCAGGTACTCGCACGCCATCAGAAGTTCCAATGCACAAGGCCTCACCTCGGCTTTCGTGCGTAAACCCGCCATGAACAGGCGCATTTACGCAAGCCGACCCACAAGTCGGGCGGTACAGTTGAGGACGAGGACTGGCCGGACGACGCGGCTTCACGTGCGGCCATGGATGTAGTTTCCGAACGAGGGGTATCACGTGACGATCAAGGTCGGCATCAACGGATTCGGCCGCATCGGCCGCAGTTTCTTCCGCGCCGCCCTTCAGCGGGGCACCGGCCTGGAGGTGGTCGCCGTCAACGACCTCACCGACGCCGCGACGCTGGCCCACCTGCTCAAGTACGACAGCACGCTCGGGCGGCTCGGACACGAGGTCAAGGCCGTCGAGGGCAACCTGGTCATCGACGGGCGCACCATACGCGTGACCGCCGAGCGCGACCCCGCGAAGCTTCCGTGGGGCGAGCTGGAGGTGGACGTGGTCATCGAGTCCACCGGCGTCTTCACCGACGCGCACAAGGCCCGCGCCCACCTGGAGGCGGGTGCCCGCAAGGTCATCATCAGCGCGCCCTCGAAGAACGAGGACCTGACGATCGCCTTCGGCATCAACGACGAGCTCTACGACCCGGCCGTGCACGACATCGTCTCCAACGCCTCGTGCACGACCAACTGCCTGGCCCCGCTGGCCAAGGTCCTCGACGACGCGCTCGGCATCGAGCACGGCCTGATGACCACCGTCCACGCCTACACCGCGGACCAGAACCTCCAGGACGGTCCGCACAGCGATCTGCGCCGCGCCCGCTCGGCGGCGACGAACACCGTGCCGACCACCACCGGCGCCGCCAAGGCGATCGGCCTGGTCCTGCCGCAGCTCAAGGGCAAGCTCGACGGGTACGCGCTGCGCGTGCCGATCCCGACGGGCTCGGCCACCGACCTCACCGTCCGCGTCGGCCGCGCGACGACGGTCGAGGAGGTCAACGAGATCTTCGCGAAGGCCGCCGCGGGCGCCCTCGCGGGCATCCTCACCTACACCGACGAGCCGATCGTCTCCAGCGACATCGTCACCGACCCCGCGTCGTGCATCTTCGACTCGGGCCTGACCAAGGTGATCGGCGACGGCCGCCAGGTCAAGATCGTCGGCTGGTACGACAACGAGTGGGGCTTCTCCAACCGTGTCGTGGACACCGCCCTGCTGATCGGCGCCCGCTGACCGGCGCCCCGTAGACGGGCGCCCGCCGACGGCGACCCCGTCGGCCACGGCGCCCGTCCCGACCGGAGGATCCCGATTCCCGTGATCAAGACCCCCCATCACGAGGGTGAACAGGCCGTCCAGAAGCAGGCCGGCGAAGGCGGTCCCGGCTGGGGCTCGCCGATGTTCGACGACGTGATCCAGCCCGGCTTCGACCAGTACCTGATGCGCCAGCGCATGCTCTTCCTGGGCGGCGCCGACGCCACGGGCGCCATGTGGTCCTCGCTGGTCACGGGCGAGCCCGGCTTCGCCCTGCCCACGAGCCGGCGCACGATCACGCTGACCTCCCTGCCCGTGCCGGGCGACCCGCTCGCCGAGGCCTTCTCGGAGACGGCCGACATCGGGCTGCTCGCCCTCGAACCGCACACGACGACCCGGATCCGGATCAACGGCGTGGGGCGGCGCGAAGGGGATGCGCTGCACATCCGCACCGAGCAGGTCCTGGGCAACTGCCCCAAGTACCTCCAGGTGCGGGTCCCGGTCGCGGACGGACCGGCGTCGGCGACCCGGGAGACCCGGGACGGCGACGCGCTGACGCCCGAGCAGGAGAAGTGGATCCGCGGGGCGGACACCTTCTTCATCGCCAGCCAGGCCGACGGCTACGGTGCGGACTCCTCGCACCGGGGCGGCGACCCCGGCTTCGTCACGGTGGCCGGACCGCGCAGGCTCGTATGGCCCGACTACTTCGGCAATTCCTTCTACATGACCCTGGGCAATCTGCAGCTCAACGAGAACTGCGGGCTGCTCTTCCTGGACTGGGAGTCCGGCCACACCCTGCAACTGACGGGCAAGGCTCGGATCAACTGGGCCGAGGGCGACCGGGCGGACGTGCCCGGAGCCCTGCGGATGTGCGAGTTCGACATCGAGCGCGTGGTGCAGATCGACGGGGCGACCCGGCTGCGCTGGGCGTTCGGCGGTCCCTCGCCCTACAACCCGCCGGCACCGGCGCAGGGCTGATCCCCCTCAGCCCCGCGCCGTCCCCTCGCCCAGCCCCTGGTCACCGTCCGGCCGTGCCGTCTCCCCCGTCGGTACGGCCGGACGGTGTTGTACGCCCTGCTGTACGCCCCGTCCGGCCCGCTGCCCCACCGCCCCGAGGACTCCCCACCCGAGAACTCCCGTTTAAGGATTGAGCCATGCCCACCACGCCCGCCACGCCCGGTCCGGTCCTGCCCCGGCTGCGCGCCGACGTCTCGACGGTCCCCGCCTACGTGCCGGGCCGCGCGGCCCGCGACGAGTTCGTCGACAAGCTCTCCTCGAACGAGAACCCGTACCCGCCGCTCCCGTCGGTGATGGAGGCGGTCGGGACCTGGCTGGGCCGCCTCAACCGCTACCCCGACCCCACCGCGGCCGAGCTGGTCGCCGAGCTCTCCGGGCGCCTCGGCGTACCCGCCGACCACCTGGTGCTGGGCACCGGCTCCGTCGGCATCACCCAGCACCTGGTCGCCGCCGCCGCGGGCCCGGGCGACGAGGTCGTCTTCGCCTGGCGCTCGTTCGAGGCGTACCCGCTGCTGGCCTGGGCCGCCGGGGCCACCTCCGTCCAGGTCCCGCTGCGCGACGAGACCCACGACCTGGACGCACTGGCCGACGCGGTCACCGACCGCACCCGCCTGATCTTCGTCTGCAACCCGAACAACCCCACCGGCACCGCCGTCCGCCGCGCCGAACTGGAGCGCTTCCTGGACCGCGTGCCCCCGCACATCCTGGTCGTCATAGACGAGGCCTACCGCGAGTTCGTCGACGCCGCCGAAGACATCCCGGACGGCATCGACCTCTACCGCGACCGCCCCAACGTCGCCGTCCTGCGCACCTTCTCCAAGGCCTACGGCCTGGCCGCGCTCCGCGTCGGCTACGCGGTGGCCCACCCGCACGTGACGGCGGCCCTGCGCGCCTGCTCCGTCCCGCTCGGCGTCAGCGGCCCCGCCCAGGCCGCCGCCCTGGCCTCCCTGCGCGCCACCGAGGAACTCCGCGCACGCGTGGCCGACCTCGTGGCGGAACGCGAGCGCGTCAGCGCCGGCCTGCGCGCGGAGGGCTACGAGGTCCCCGACAGCCACGCCAACTTCGTCTGGCTCCGCCTCGGCGCCCGCACCGCCTACTTCGCCGACGCCTGCGAGGCGGCCGGCCTGATGGTCCGCCCCTTCGGCGAAGAGGGCGTCCGCATCACCATCGGCACCCCGGACGCCAACGACCGCCTCCTGAAAACCGCGGCCGACTGGCACCACTGACCCCGCCGGCCTCACACCTCATCCGCTGATGACCCTCAGCCTGGCGGCCGGCTGCTCGCGCTCGGCCTCGATCGTCGGGGTCAGTCGGAAGACCCGGACCGGGCCGACGCTGTCCACCTCTTCGAGCCACCCGAGAGCCTCCAGCTCCTTGCGCGTCCGGGAAAAGACCGGGGCGCTCATCCCCGCGGTCTCGGCCAGCTCGGTGGCCTTGATCCAGACCGACCCGTCCGGCCGCTGCTCGGAGGCCGCGTACAGCATGACGACGATCCGCTGGTTCGGGTTCAGGACGCGTCCCGTGCGCTTGAGGACGTACAGCACGTCCTCACTGCGGTGGACCTTCATGTCGCGTCTCCCTTGATCTTCTTGCGTTCGCGGTCACCGGGCTTCGGGATGCGCATCTCGGGAGGATTCCAGTCGGAAACCGCCTCACGATGCTCGAAGCCCGTTCCGATGAACGCAAGGTACGGGGTCGTTCGATAGAACGTCGTACGGCCGATCCCGCCGGACTCGACGAGCAGGCGGGCCCCTTTGAGAACCTTGATGGCCCTCGACAGCGCGTCGGGACTCATCCCGAGCTCCGCCGCTACGGTCACGCTGGTCATCTGGACGGGCCCCTGTCGCTCCTCCGTCGCGAACCAGTACCAGACCAGCACACGGAACTCACGGTCGCTCAGCCCCGAATCGCCTGAGGCAAGCTGACGGCCGCGCCGGATGCCGACGTTGATGTGCGGTCCATCGAAGGCGTACGGAGCACGGGGGACCTCCTCCATGACTCCGGTGTCCGGATCCACCAGCGCAAGGATCTTGCTCCGTGCCGACTCCGCCATCCTCTGAACCCGCCCCGCTCCTCGTCACCACGAGCAGTGCACCCACTCACCGGGCCACACAATTAGCGCATTGCACATTACCGCATAGCCAACCGACCCTGCCCGGAGGAAAGGTTCCTTTGCTCATTGCTAATGAACTTCGACCCGCGAGCCCCCGCACACCTGTCCAGTCTGAATGTGCACATAGCTAACCAACCCGACTCCAGGATCGGGTAACCCGACTCCAGGATCGGGTTACCCGATCCTGGAGTCGGGTTGGGATCGACGTTTTTGCAGGTCAAGAGCGTGCGGGGGCTGCGCCTTCTTAATACTGGGAAAGGTAGTGAGCACGTGCCGACCCAGGTCGGCTGCTGCTCGCCCTGTCGCTCCGCGCCAGGGCTCCCAGGTGGGTCCACCGCCCGGGACGCCCTCCCACGGTTCGTCGTGGTCTCCCACTGGAACAAGCAGCAGCGTGGCTGATGCCGGATGGGGCTGAGCGAATCCGTGAGCGCCGGTGGTCCGAGTGACGGGCTTCGTCTGGGCGCACCTTCTGTGGCCGAGGTCCACGATGCGGGGCGGATGCGTTGCCCTCATGACGGGCTTCCCGACCATGCACCGAACGAGGCAGTCAGGGAACGCCACCCGAAGCCGACGGTGGAACGACGCCCGCCCGCCCGCCCCCTTCCAAGGGGGTCCGCGGGAACCGGAACCGGACAACGAGCACGTTCCACAGGACCACAGACCAGTGCGAGGGCTCCTCCCTCACGTCAAGACGACCAGCGTAGGCCCGTGTCGGGCTCAGCCACAGAAGGTGCGCCCAGTGCGGCCCGCAGCCGGCATCCGGCGTACGGGCGCTACTCCGCACCACAGACGGCATCAGCCACTGTGCTGCTTGCCTCCTGCGCAACCCCACTCGGCCCGCTGCCGGATGTCCGACCGCAGCGAAGAAGCGAGCACCGGAGCGCAGCGCAGGGCGCAGCCCACCCGTGGAGTCCGCAAGGTGCCCACCGGCATCAGTTGCTCTTATACGAGGATGTGTCGGTGGGCAGCACACCCGACAGTATTTTCTCCCGCTGAAGTGGGAGAAATATGCGGGAAGCAGCCCGCAGCATCCAGAACGGCACGCTCGGCGAACCGTCGGCCCCCCGCTACGAAACCGCGCCCCCCAGACGGCAGCACCGGGAACTCCGCGCCGTCAGCGGTGCGTGACCCGGGCCGGCACGAACGAGGCGGCGCACTCCGACCTGCTGTCGGGGTGCGCCGCCTGCGGACGGTGCGGGGTGCGTAGGGCCTGTGCCGGCCCCGGGCGCTACTTCGGGTCACTGTTGAACTTCGCGGCCGACCAGAAGTAGCCGAGCACCGCGAGGCCCAGGCACCAGGCGACCGCGATCCACCCGTTGTTGCCGATCTCGCTGCCGAGCAGCAGCCCGCGCAGGGTCTCGATGGCCGGGGTGAAGGGCTGGTACTCGGCAATGGGCCGGAACCAGCCCGGCATCCCCTCCACCGGGACGAAGGCGCTGGACAGGAGCGGCAGCAGGATCAGCGGCATCGCGTTGTTGCTCGCCGCCTCGGCGTTCGGGCTGACGAGGCCCATGCCGACGGCGATCCAGGTGAGCGCCAGGGCGAACAGGACGAGGAGCCCGAAGGCCGCCAGCCATTCCAGGGCCGTCGCGTCCGTGGACCGGAAGCCGATGGCCACGGCGACGGCGCCGACCAGGACCACGCTCGCGATCGACTGGATCACGCTGCCGATGACGTGCCCGATGAGCACCGAGCCGCGGTGGATCGCCATCGTGCGGAAGCGGGCGATGATGCCCTCGCTCATGTCCGTGGAGACCGACACCGCGGTGCCGATCGTGGTGCTGCCGATCGTCATCAGCAGCAGGCCCGGCACGAGGTAGGCGAGGTAGGCGGAGCGGTCCCCGCCGCCGTCGCCGAGGCCGGCGCTCATCACGTCGCCGAAGATGTAGACGAAGAGCAGGAGCAGCATGATCGGCGTGAGCAGCAGGTTCAGCGTCAGGGACGGGTAGCGCCGGGCGTGCAGGAGGTTGCGGCGCAGCATCGTGGACGAGTCGCGGACGGCGAGGGCGAGGGTGCTCATCGGTCGGTCTCCTGGTTCTGGTGGTCGTTCAGGTCGGACCGGCCGGGGCGCGGGTCGGTGCCGGTCAGGGCGAAGAACACGTCGTCGAGGTCGGGGGTGTGCACGGTCAGTTCGTCCGCCTCGACTCCGGCCGAGTCCAGCCGGCCGAGCAGGTGGCGCAGCGCGCGCTGGCTGCCGTCGCCGGGGATCCGCAGGGTGAGGGATTCCTCGTCCCGGGCGGCCTCGTGCAGCTCGGTGGCGGCGGACCGGTACAGGGCCGGGTCGGAGAACCGCAGGCGTACGTGGCCTCCGGGTATCAGCCGCTTCAACTCCTCCGCGGTGCCCTCGGCGGCGATCCGGCCGTCGTTCAGCACCGCGATCCGGTCCGCGAGCTGATCGGCCTCCTCCAGGTACTGCGTGGTGAGGAAAACGGTCACCCCACCGGCAACGAGCCCGCGGATGATCTGCCACATGGTGTGCCGCGACCGCGGGTCCAACCCGGTCGTCGGCTCGTCGAGAAAGATGATCCGCGGATCCCCGACCAGCGTCATCGCGATGTCCAGCCGCCGCTTCATCCCACCCGAGTACGTCGACGCCGGCTTCTTCGCGGCCTCCACCAGGTCGAACCGTTCGAGGAGTTCGGCAGCCACCCTCCGCCCGTCCCGCTTGGACAGGTGGTGCAGATCCGCCATGAGGAGCAGGTTCTCCTCACCCGTGATCAGCCCGTCGACCGCCGAGAACTGACCCGTGACACCGATCGCGGCGCGGGCCGCCCGCGGGTCGGCGGCCAGGTCGTGGCCGCCGACCCGGATCTCGCCGGAGGCGGGATCCGGGGAGACGAGGGTGGAGAGGATCTTGACGGCGGTGGTCTTGCCCGCACCGTTCGGGCCGAGCAGGGAGAAGACGGTTCCTTCGGGGACGGCCAGGTCGATGCCGTCGAGGACGGTCTTGTCCCCGTAGGACTTGCGCAGCCCGTTCGCCGTGATGGCCAAGCTGGTCATGGGGCGGTGCTCCTTTACGGATTTACGGATGTACGGATCTACGGATGTCAGAGGCTGCGGGCGGTGATGTCGCCGTAGGCGGTGGTCGCGTGGATGTCGAGGCCGGCGGCGGCGCCGTCGGCGTTGTGCAGGGCGTTGTGGATCCGGCCGAGGGAGGTGCCGGCGTCGAGGGTGGCGCTGACCCCGCGGGCGGCGCCGACCGCGATCTCGCCGTACTCGGTGCGCAGTTCGACCGTGCCGCTCAGGGCTTCGGCGATGTGCAGGTCGCCCTTCTGGGTACTGATCCGGGCGGGGCCGCCGAGGCGGCCGACCGAGACGTCACCGGCCGCGAGGGTCAGTTGGGCGCTCGCTGCCTCGTCGAGCTTGACCGAGCCGCGCGCTCCCTCGAAGACGACGTCGCCGAGGCGTCCGACGCCCCGCAGTTCGGCGTCGGCCACCTTCGCCTCGACGCGGGAGCCGGCGGGCAGCTGGACGGTCACCTCGACGGCACCGGAGGCGCCCAGGAGCTGGTTCTTCGCCGGGACGGCGATCCGCAGGATCCCGTCGCCGAACTCGACCGAGGTCTGCTCGGCCGCCTTCACGTCGCGGCCCTTCGAGGCATCGGCGGGCCGGACCTCGACCGCGGTGTCCGCGCGGTCCGAGGCGATGAAGCGGATGCTGCCGGCGGGGATGTCCAGCACGGCGGAGATCGGGGTGGCGGTGGCGAACTTCTGCATGATTCTCTCCTGCGACTTGTTGTTTCCGATAGATGGAAAGCTACGTTGCTTTCCATATCCCAACAAGTAACTGACTACCGAGAAAGTCCATCTATGCAGTTCAAGGCCATCAAATCGTTGCGAAGGCTGAGAGTTAAATGCAACGACGAGGGCCCAAGCGTTGCAATGAACTAGAAGTGAAAGCTACAGACCCTCACCACGCGGCGATGAGGGGCAACTCCGGTTCGTGCTGCCGCCAGGCCTCGGCGAGCCGGACGAGGCGGGCGGGGCGGCGATCCCGCGCACGGCTGCGATCTTGTCTTCGCCGACGTCGAACGCCACGGCGCCCAGGACTCGGTCGCCTCCTCGACGATCCGGCGGGCGGACGCGGGGTCGACTTCGCCGCCGCCGCGGCGCGTGGCGGTGATGCGGCCCCGGGCCCGGTGGAGGTGCTGCTGGCTCGCGGACTCGGTGATGTCGAGGATGCCGGCGATCTCGGCGTGGCCGTAGGAGAACGTCTCGCGCAGGATGTAGACGGCCCGCTCGACGGGTGACAGTCGCTCCATGACGGTCAGCACGGCCAGGGAGACCGATTCGCGCTGCTCGAAGGTGTCGGCCGGCCCGAGCACCGGGTCGCCGTAGAGAACCGACCGGTGTCGAAGCGATCCACGGCAGCGCTGTCCATGCGGGTCACCCTAGGCAGCTACGCGACCGCCTTCTCGGCGGGGGCGATCGGCGCGGCGGCCAGGTGGCGCTTGCGCTGTGGCATGCAGAAGGTCGGGTGCGAGGTGGTCCACAGCGAGACCTTGAGGATGCCCGCCTTGATCCGCGCGGCCTTCCGGCCACCCGTGTACGTCGGCTTCGCCTGCGCTTCGGCATCGACCAGCTGCAGGATCCCGTCCCGCCGCCCGAGGCTGATGTGGTTGCCCGGGTACGCCAGCCTGACGTGTCCGGTGTCGCCGCCGGTCAGCGTTCCCACGATGGCCTTCGCGGCCTGCATGCCGGTGAAGCCGGCCGAAGCGCAGGACATCGGCAGCGGGTGGCCGTTCTCGCCGAGCGTGAAGACGCTGTCGCCGGCGGCGTAGACGTTCGGGTGCGAGAGCGAGCGCATGGTGCGGTCGACGAGGATCCGGCCGCTCTCGGTGACCGCCAGCCCGGCGGCGGCGGCGATGGGGTCGACCGCGAACCCGGCCGTCCACACGGTCGCGTCGGACGCCAGGGCGGCGCCGCCGGCGCACAGCACCCGCGCCGCCTCGACGGCTTCGACGCCGGTGTGCTCCAGGACGGTGATGCCCAGCCGGTCACAGGCCCGGCGCAGGTGACTGCGGGCTCCGGCGGAGAGCCGGTGGCCCAGCTCGCCGCGGGCGACCAGGGTGACCGACAGGCCGGGCCGGGATTCGGCGATCTCGGTGGCGGTCTCGATGCCGGTCAGCCCGTCGCCGACGACCACCACGCTCCCGCCCTCCCGCAGACCGTCCAGGCGTTCGCGCAGGCGCAGCGCCGAGGGGCGGGAGGCTACGTCGAAGGCGTGCTCGGCCGCGCCGGGGACGCCGCGGTCGTCGCCGTGGCTGCCGAGGGCGTAGAGGAGCGTGTCGTAGCCGAGTTCATCGGCGCCGCCGTCGGTGGTGAGGTCGGTGCCGCCGTCGGCGCCGGCCACGGCGACGACCCGGCGGTCGGGGTCGACGGCCGTGACCCGGGCCACGCGCAGCCGTATCCCCGTGCCCGCGAAGACGTCCGCGAGCCTGCGGGTCCCGATCTCCCGCCCGGCCGCGAGCTGGTGCAGCCGCAGCCGCTCGACGAAGTCCGGGACGGCGTTGACCACGGTGATCCCGGTGTCCGCCGGGGACAACCGGCGGGCCAGGGTCCCGGCCACGTAGGCCCCGGCATAGCCGGCACCGAGGACGACGATGCGGTGCTTCATGTGATGCTCCTGTCGGGTCGCTTGGCTCTCGGGGAGTCGAGCGGGACAGCGCCCCGATTCCCGACAGGAACGCCATGTGACACGGGTCACATGGCGGGAGAACGCGCGGGGACCGATGAGTTTCCCGGCGGTCCGCAGTCTTAGATCATGAAAGGTGCGCCACGGCGGCCCCGTACACAGGGCCGCGGTGCGCGCCGGACAGATCCGCCGAGAGCCGGCCACGAGATTCCGAGGAACCGCAGATGCGCACCCTGATCAGCTCCGCCTTCATCTCCCTCGACGGTGTCGTCGAGGCCCCCGGCGGCGAGCCCGGGTACCGGAACTCGGGCTGGACCTTCAAGGACGTCGAGTTCCTGCCCGAGGCGTTCGAGATCAAGGGGCGGGAGCAGAAGGAGGCCTCGGCGATGCTGCTGGGGCGGACGAGTTACGAGGCGTTCAGCCCGGTGTGGCCCGCCATGGAGGACTTCGCGGACTACAAGGTGATGCCGAAGTACGTCGTCTCCACGACCCTCGCCGAGGACGAACTGGTGGCGGACTGGGGCGACACCACGATCCTGCGCTCGCTCGACGAGGTCGCCGCGCTGAAGGAGACCGAGGGCGGCCCGATCATCGTCCACGGCAGCGCCGCTCTGAACCGGGCGCTCTCCGACGCCGGCCTGATCGACCGTTACCACCTGCTGGTCTTCCCGCTGCTGCTCGGTGCGGGCAAGCGGCTCTTCAGCGCCACCGACAAGGACGCGCAGAAGCTGAAGCTCGTCGAGCACGCGGCCTACGCCAACGGCCTGCAGCTGAACGTCTTCGACGTCATCCGCTGAGCCGTCCGCAGGCCGGAGCGCGAACGAACGAAAACGGCGCCCCGCCGGTGACGGCAGGGGCGCCGTTCGCGTACGCACGCAGGCGCGCGACTCAGCCGAACAGCCGGTGCAGCTCCTCGTGGAACCCGGGGAAGGTCTTGGCCACGCAGGCCGGGTCGTCGAGGGTGATGCCGGGGGCGCGCAGGCCCAGTACCGAGAAGGACATCGCGATGCGGTGGTCCCGGTGGCAGTCGACCGTCGCCGGGGCGGGGGTGCCCGGGTGGACGGTGATGCGGTCCGGTCCCTCCTCGACCCGGATGCCCAGCGCGCGCAGGTTCCCCGCGACGGCGGCGATGCGGTCGGACTCCTTCAGCCGGGCGTGCGCGATGTCGGTGATGGTGACCGGGGCGTCCGCGAGCGGGGCGATCGCGGCCATGGTCATGAAGGTGTCCGAGATGTCGCCCATGTCGACGGTGAATCCGCCGCGCAGCGCGCCGGTGCCGGTGACCTCGGTCCAGTCCGCGCCCCGGGTGACCCGGGCCCCGGCGCGCCGCAGCACCTCCACGAACGCGGTGTCGCCCTGCAGGCTGCCGGCGCCCAGGGACCGGACCCGTACGGTGCGGCCGGTGACGGCCGCAGCCGCGAAGAAGTACGAGGCGGTCGAGGCGTCGGGCTCGATGTCGAGGTCGGTGGGCCGGTAGCCGCCCGGGTGGACCGTGATCGCGCTGCCCTCCTCCTCGACCCGGGCGCCGAAGTGCCGCATCAGGGACAGGGTCATGTCGACGTACGGACGGCTGACCAGCCGCGGCACGTCCACCGTGAGCGGCCCGCCCATCAGCGGGGCGGCCATCAGCAGCCCGGAGAGGTACTGGCTGCTGAGCCCGGAGTCCAGCTCGATGCGGCCGCCGGCCAGCCCCCGCGCGGTCAGGGTGAAGGGCAGGCCGGAACCGCGCACCCGCGCCCCGAGCCCGCTGAGCGCCTCCAGCAGCGGCCCCAGCGGGCGCGCCCGCAACTGTTCGGAGCCGTCGAAGGCGATCTCCCCGCGCCCGGTGGCCGCGAAGGGCGGCAGGAAGCGCGCCGCGGTGCCGGCGTCGGCGCACCAGACCCGGCCGGGGCCGGCCGGTCCGGAGCCGCGCCCGGTGACCTCCCAGACCTCGCCCGATCCGTCGCCGTACCCGGAGCCGTCCCCGTAGCCGTATCCGCTGTCGCCGATGTCGCGCACCCCGGTGCCCAGGTCCGTCAGCGCGGCCCGGAAGGCGAGGGTGTCGTCGCTGATCAGGGGCGCGCCGAGGCGGCTGCGGCCGGGGGCGGCGGCCGCGAGGAGCAGCGCCCGGTTGGTGATGCTCTTGGACCCGGGGATCCGGGCCTCCAGCACGGTGGTGGCGGCGCTCATCTGGCGTCGGCCTTTCTCTGGGACCTCTGCTGGGCCCGCTGCGCGCGCTCGACGCTCGCGCGGGCGGCCGCGGCGACCTTCGGCGCCGTCAGGCCGTGGAGTTCGTACAGGGACTGGTACGGGGCGGACGCGCCGAAGGAGTCGATGCCCAGCGAGGTGCCGGCCGCGCCGACGAGAGCGTACCAACCGAGGCTGGACCCGGCCTCGACGGAGACCCGGGCGGCCACCTCGGCGGGGAGCACCTCCTCGCGGTAGGCCTCCTCCTGTGCCTGGAACCACTCCAGGCAGGGCATGGACACGACGCGGGTGGCGAGGCCCCCGTCCTGCAGGATGCGGCGGGCGTCGAGCGCGATGGGCACCTCGCTGCCGGTGGCGATGAGGATGGCCTCGGGGCGCCCGCCCTCGGCCTCGGCCAGGACGTACCCGCCGCGCGCGGCGCCTTCGGCGGGGGACAGCCCGCTCTCCTCGGTGCGCTCCAGCACGGGCAGGTTCTGCCGGGACAGGCACAGGCCCGCCGGGCGGTCGTCGTTCTCCAGGATGGTGCGCCAGGCGACGACGGTCTCGTTCGCGTCGGCGGGCCGGACCACGTCCAGGCCGGGGATGGCGCGCAGCGACCAGAGGTGCTCGATCGGCTGGTGGGTGGGACCGTCCTCGCCGAGCCCGATGGAGTCGTGGGTCCAGACGTAGGTGACGGGCAGCTTCATCATGGCCGCGAGGCGGACGGCGGGGCGCATGTAGTCGGAGAAGACGAGGAAGGTGCCGCCGTAGGGGCGGGTCCCGCCGTGCAGGGCGATGCCGTTGAGGATGGCGCCCATGGCGTGCTCGCGGATGCCGAAGTGCAGGGTGCGCCCGTACTGGTGGCCGGAGTAGGCCTCCGTCGCCAGCTCCTCGGGGATGAAGGAGGGTTCGCCCTTCATGGTGGTGAGGTTGGACTCGGCGAGGTCGGCGGAGCCGCCCCACAGTTCGGGCAGGACGGAGGCGAGGGCGTTCAGCACCTCGCCGGACGCCTTGCGGGTGGCGATCTGGCCGCCGCCGGGGAACACCGGCAGGTTCTCCTGCCAGCCCTCGGGCAGCCGGCGCTCGGAGAGCCGGTCGAAGAGCTCGGCGCGCGCGGGGTCGAGGGCGCGCCAGTCGGCGAGGGTCTTGTCCCACTGGCGGTGGGCTTCGGCCCCGCGGTCGGCGACCTTGCGGGCGTGGGCCAGGACCTCGGCGGGGACCTGGAAGGAGAGCGCGGGGTCGAGGCCCATCGCGGCCTTGGCGGCGGCGGCCTCCTCGGCGCCGAGGGCGGATCCGTGGATGCCGCCGGTGTTGCGCTTCTTCGGCGCGGGCCAGCCGATGATCGTGCGCAGCGATACGAGGGAGGGCCGGTCGGTGGTCTCGCGGGCGGTGACGAGCGCCCGGTGCAGGGCCTCGACGTCCTCGCGGTATTCACCGCCCGCCGTCCAGTCGACCTCCTGCACGTGCCAGCCGTACGCCCGGTAGCGGGCGAGGGTGTCCTCGGAGTGCGCGATCTGCCGGTCGTCCTCGATGGAGATGCGGTTCTCGTCGTAGAGGACGACGAGGTTGCCGAGGCGCTGGTGCCCGGCGAGCGAGCTGGCCTCGTGCGCGACGCCCTCCTCCAGGTCGCCCTCGGAGGCGATGGCCCAGACGGTGTGGTCGAAGGGGGAGGCGCCGGGGGCGGCCTCCGGGTCGAACAGGCCGCGCTCGCGGCGGGCGGCCATGGCCATGCCGACCGCGTTGGCGAGGCCCTGGCCCAGCGGACCCGTGGTGGTCTCCACGCCCGGGGTGTGCCCGTACTCGGGGTGCGCGGGGGTCAGACTGCCCTCGGTGCGCAGGCCCTTGAGGTCGTCGAGGGTGAGCCCGTAGCCCGACAGGTAGAGCTGCGTGTAGAGGGTCAGGCTGGCGTGGCCGCAGGAGAGCACGAACCGGTCGCGGCCGGCCCAGCGCGGGTCCTGGGGGTCGTGCCGCAGCAGCCGCTGGAAGAGCAGGTAGGCGGCCGGCGCGAGGCTCATGGCGGTACCGGGGTGTCCGTGTCCGGCCGCCTCGACCGCGTCCACGGTCAGGGCGCGGGCGACCTCGACGGCCCGGCGGTCGGCGTCCCCCCAGAGCAGGGCGGACGCGGTGCCCTGCGGGGCGGTGGCGACGGTCATGACGGGCCTTCCTGTTCGGGGGATTCGGGTACGGGTGTGCGTGCGGGTCCCGCAGGTCCCACCGCTTCTTCGGGTACGGGGCCTGCGGTGCGTTCGGTTGCTGCGCCCCCGACGCCCCGCCCCGCCGGGCGGACCGATCCGCCGTGGCGGACCGCGCGGGCACACCGGATCGCGCGGGCCCGGGCGTAGCGGACGGGGGCGCACTTCACCGGGAGATCCGCTCGTAGGCGGCCCGGAGCAGGTCCTCGTCCGGGGCGGCGAGCAGGGCGGGGCGGCCGATGGCGTCGAGCACGACGAACCGCAGCCGGTTGCCCCGGGTCTTCTTGTCGATGCCCATCGCGTCGCGCAGCGGGGCCCAGGCCCCGCCGTGGGTGGTGGGCAGGCCGGCGGCGCCGAGGAGGTCGCGGTGGCGCTCGGTGTCGGCGGCGGACAGCCGGCCGTCGAGCCGGGCGAGTTCGGCGGCGAAGACCATGCCGGCGGCCACCGCGTGGCCGTGCCGGACCCGGTAGCCGGCGACCCGCTCGATGGCGTGGCCCAGGGTGTGGCCGTAGTTGAGGTGCTCGCGGCGGCCGTCCTCCCGGAAGTCCTCGGTGACGACCTCCGCCTTGACGCGGATGGCGCGCTCGACGAGCTCCCGGGTGTGGACGGCCGCGGCGGGGTCCTCCTCGACCAGGCGCAGGATCTCCGGGTCGGCGATGAACCCGGCCTTGATGACCTCGGCGAGGCCGCTGACGTAGTCGGCGGGCGGCAGGGTGTCCAGCAGGTCCAGGTCGCACAGCACCCCGGCGGGCGGGTGGAAGGCCCCGACGAGGTTCTTGCCCTGGGGCAGGTTGACGGCGGTCTTCCCGCCGATGGCGGCGTCGACCATGCCGAGCAGGGTGGTCGGCACCAGAACCAGCCGTACCCCGCGCAGCCAGCCGGCGGCGGCGAACCCGGCGAGGTCGGTGGTGGCCCCGCCGCCGACGGCCACGACGGCGTCGGAGCGGGTGAACCCGGCGTCCGCGAGGGCCCGCCACAGGCCCACCACGACGGTCATGTCCTTGGCGGCTTCGCCCTCGGGCACTTCGAGGGAGACGACGATGCGTCCCTCGTCGGTGAGCTCGCGGGCGATCCGCCGGGCCGTCGGCAGCAGCGTGCGGGAGTGCACGACGGCCACCCGCAGCGGTTCGGAGCCGAGGACGCGGCCGGTCTCGCCGGTCAGCCCGTGGCCGACGACGGCCTCGTAGGGCCGTTCGCCGCCGACGGGTATCCGGGTGCTCCCCGCCAGCACCGGCGTGTTCAGCGTCGGGGCGCTCACCGGACGGCCAGGTTCTCGAGGTAGCCCCGGTGGTTGCGGGCGGTCTCGGCGACGGAGTCCCCGCCGAACTTCTCCAGCGCGGCGTGCGCGAGGACCAGCGCCGTCATCGCCTCGGCCACGACGGCCGCGGCGGGCACCGCGCAGACGTCGGAGCGCTGGTGGTGGGCGACGGCCGGCTCGCCGGTGGCGACGTCGATGGTCGCCAGGGCGCGCGGCACGGTGGCGATGGGCTTCATGGCGGCGCGCACCCGCAGGGGTTCGCCGGTGGTCATCCCGCCCTCGACCCCGCCGGAGCGGGCGGTGCGGCGGCGGACGGCCCCTTCCGCGTCCCGCTCGATCTCGTCGTGGGCGAGGGAGCCGGGGACCTTGGCGAGGCCGAAGCCGTCGCCGAACTCGACGCCCTTGATGGCCTGGATGCCCATGAGGGCGGCCGCCAGGCGGGAGTCGATGCGCCGGTCGCCGTGGACGTAGCTGCCCAGGCCCGGCGGAAGTCCGTACACGAGCACCTCGACGACTCCGCCGAGGGTGTCGCCGTTCTCGTGGGCCCGGTCGACCTCGGCGACCATCGCGGCGGAGGCCTCCGGGTCCAGGCAGCGCACCGGATCGGCGTCGACGCGTTCGGTGTCGCCGGGTCCCGGGACCACGCCCTCGGGGGCGGCGGCGGCGCCGAGGGAGACGACGTGGCTGACGATGGTGATCCCGTACGCCTGCTGGAGGAAGGCGCGGGCGACCTCGCCGACGGCGACGCGGGCGGCGGTCTCGCGGGCGCTGGCCCGCTCCAGTACCGGCCGGGCGTCGTCGAAGCCGTACTTCTGCATCCCGGCGAGGTCGGCGTGGCCGGGGCGGGGCCGCGAGAGCGGGGCGTTGCGCGCCCGGCCGGCCAGCACCTCGGGGTCCACGCCGTCGGCGGCCATCACCGTCTCCCACTTGGGCCATTCGGTGTTGCCGACCTGGACCGACACGGGCCCGCCCTGGGTGAGGCCGTGGCGGACGCCGCCGAGGAAGGTCACCTCGTCCCGCTCGAAGGCCATCCGGGCGCCCCGGCCGTGGCCGAGGCGGCGCCGGGCGAGGGAGTCGGCGACGGCCTTGGTGGAGATCTCCACCCCGGCGGGCAGGCCTTCGAGGACGGCGGTGAGGGCGGGGCCGTGCGATTCGCCCGCGGTGAGCCATCGCAAAGTACTCAAGGGTGATCCTCTGTCATGCGGCGTGGTGGGCCGGCGGGGTGGGCGTGCGGACCCGGCCGGTGGGGCGGCCGGGTCCCCGTGGAGGGGGAAGGACGGCGGAACGGGTCGTACGGGGATCCGCGGGCCGGGGTCAGACCCCGACGGCCACCGGCGGGGCCTCGATGGGCCCCATCCGCTGAACCCGCCACCCGGCGCCCAACAGGCCCTGGGCCACGGTGACGGCGGTCCCGCGGGCGACCATCAGCTCGACCAGGCCGCTCTCGTCGCCGGGCGAGTGGTCGATGGTCATGTCCTCGATGTTGACGCCCAGTTCGGCGGCGTTCGCCAGGAGCCGGGCGAGTTCGCCGGGCTGGTCCCCGATCAGGACCCGGACCGGCGCGCAGGCGGGCACGGGGTGGCCGTGCTTGCCGGGGATGCGGTCGCGGCCGCTGATGCCGCGGCCGAGCAGGTCGGCCAGGAGCGTGGTGCCCTGGGCGCGTTCGTCGGCGTCGTTGGTGGCGAGGCCCCGCAGGGCGGCCACGGTGACCTGGAGGTCCTCGGCGAGTTCGGTCAGCACGTCGGCGACCGCGGTGGCGTTGGACTCCAGGATGTCGCTCCACAGCCGGGGGTCGCCCCCGGCGATCCGGGTCACGTCGCGCAGCCCCTGCCCGGCGAGGCGGCAGGCGTCCTCCGGGAGGTGCTGGAGGCGGGCGGCCATCAGGGAGGCGACCACGTGCGGGGTGTGCGAGACGCGGGCGACGGCCCGGTCGTGGACGTCGCTGTCCATGACGACGGGCACCGCCCCGCACAGGGAGACCATCATGAGCGCCATGTTGAGCGCCTCGCGGCTGGTGTGGGCCGTGGGGGTCAGCACCCAGGAGCGGCCCTCGAAGAGGGTGGCGCAGGCGGCGAGCGGGCCGGAGCGCTCCCGGCCGGCCATGGGATGTCCGCCGATGAAGCTGACGGGGTCGGCGCCCGCGGCGAGGACCCCGATCTCCGGCTCGGTCTTGACGCTGGCGACGTCGGTGTACGAGTGGGCGAGGCCCAGCTTCTGCTGGGCGGCGAGCACGGTGCCGACCTGGGCCGGCGGGACGGCCAGTACGGCCAGGTCCACGGTGTTCTTCGGGGCGCCGACGGTGCCGGCGCCGAGCGAGGCGGCGGTGCGGGCGGCCGAATCGTTCTCGTCGATGAGGTGGACGGCCACCCCGCGACGGGACAGGGCCAGTGCGATGGAGGTTCCGATGAGGCCCGTCCCCACCACCGCGGCGGAGCGGATCATCTGGGATCCCCGGCGGTGACCAGGTCTCGGCGCAGGGCTGCCGCACCGCCCAGGTAGACGTGCTTGATCTCGCGCTTGGTCAGCTCCGTCTCGGCGTACGCGAGGATCCGCACGACCCGGGGCAGGGCCCCGGCGATGTCCAGTTCCTGCGCGCACATCATGGGCACGTCGGTCACGCCCAGTTCGCGGGCGGCGACCGCCGGGAACTCGCTGACCAGGTCGGGGGTCGCCGTGAAGAACAGGCTGACCAGTTCCTCGTGGTCGAGCCCGTTGGCGGCGAGCATCTCCTGGAACAGCGTTCGGACCCCGTCCAGCAGGTGGCCCCGCTCGTCGACTTCCAGCTGGATGGCACCGCGCAGGGCACGCACGGACATGGGCTTCTCCCTTTGCTTCAGAACGGTACGTCGATCGGTCGCGCGGGATCAGGCGGCGGCCGGTACGGCTTCGCGGCGGGGCTCGCCGGCCACCTGGCGGTTGCGGTACAGCTCGGCGACGCGGAAGGCCAGGTCGAGCGACTGCTTGCGGTTCAGGCGCGGGTCGCAGGCGGACTCGTAACGCTGTCCGAGGTCGGTGAGCCGGACCTCGGCGCCGCCGCCGACGCATTCGGTGACGTCGTCGCCGGTCAGCTCGATGTGGATGCCGCCGGGGTGGGTGCCGAGCGCGCGGTGGACCTCGAAGAAGCCGGTGACCTCGTCGAGCACGTCGTCGAAGTGCCGGGTCTTGTGGCCGCTGGGCGCCTCGAAGGTGTTGCCGTGCATCGGGTCGCAGATCCACGCGGGGCGCGCGCCCTCGGCGGTGACCTTGCCGATGAGCTCGGGGAGGATCTCGCGGATGTTGCGGGCGCCCATCCGGGTGATGAAGGTGAGGCGGCCGGGCTGGCGCTCCGGGTCCAGCTTGTCGATGAGGCGCAGGGCCTCGTCGGCGGAGGTCGTGGGGCCGAGCTTGACTCCGATGGGGTTCTGCACCGTGGAGGCGAACTCGATGTGGGCGCCGTCGAGCTGACGGGTGCGCTCGCCGATCCAGATCATGTGGCCGGAGACGTCGTACGGCCGGCCGGTACGGGCGTCGACGCGGGTGAGCGCGGCCTCGTAGTCCAGGAGCAGTGCCTCGTGGCTGGCGAAGATCTCGGAGGAGTGCACGGCGGCCGGGTCGGCGCCGCAGGCGGCGAGGAAGGTGAGCGCGTCGTCGATGTCCCCGGCGAGGCGCTCGTAGCGCTCGCCGACCGGGGAGGCGGCGACGAAGTCGCGGTTCCACTCGTGGACCTGGCGCAGGTCGGCGTAGCCGCCGGTGGTGAAGGCCCGTACCAGGTTCAGGGTGGCGGCGGAGGAGTGGTACATCCGCTTGAGGCGCTCCGGGTCCGGGGTGCGGGACTCGGGCGTGAAGGCGAGGCCGTTGACGGAGTCGCCGCGGTAGACGGGCAGTTCGACACCGTCGCGGATCTCGGTGGGCTTGGAGCGGGGCTTGGAGTACTGCCCGGCGATCCGGCCGATCTTCACCACGGGCACCGAGCTCGCGTAGGTGAGGACGGCGGCCATCTGGAGCAGGGTCTGCACCTTGTCGCGGACCTGGTCGGAACTGACGGCGTCGAAGGTCTCGGCGCAGTCCCCGCCCTGGAGGACGAAGGCCTCGCCGCGGGCGACGTCGGCGAGCCGGTCGCGCAGCCGGTCGCACTCGCCGGCGAAGACCAGGGGCGGGTAGGAGGCGAGGTCGTCGAGCGCGGAGCGCAGGGCGACGGGATCGGGGTAGGTCGGCTGCTGGGCGGCGGGCAGCAGCCGCCAGGTGTCGACGGCCGTGGCGTGCGTGGCGAGGGTCATGGTGGCTGTGCCTCGATCGGTTTCGGTGGGAAAGGGAAGAGGTGTGGGCCTGTCGCCGCCCGGGATGGCGGCCCCGGGTGCCGGGGGTCCGTACGGTGGTGCGGCCGTACGGACCCCCGGTGGGCAATCCGTTTCAGGAGCCTGTCTCGCCAGGTGCCTAGACCGGCTCGTGGACCTCGGAGGTCCGGGCCGAAGGCGCCTGGGCCTCGGACGGCTGGGCCTCGGCTTCCTCACCGGCGGCCTTGTGGCCCTTGGTGAGGCCGAAGAAGAGCAGGCCGCCGACGCCGAGGACGGCGATGACGATGCCCATCGGCACGGCGCTGTCCTCGCCGGCGAGGCCGACGAGCGGGACCACGGCCGCGCCGATCAGGTGCTGGGACAGGCCCAGCAGTGCGGCGGCCGAACCGGCCACGTCGCCGTGGTCCTGGAGGGCCAGGGCGAAGGAGTTCGGCAGGACGAGGCCGACGCTGGAGACGACCAGGAAGAGCGCGACGAGCAGCGGGGCCAGACCGGCGTCGGTGAGGACGACGGCGAGCAGTGCGAGGCCGCCGACCGCGGAGACGGCCAGACCGGTGGCGAGCAGGGCGCGCGGGCCGGTCTTGTGCACGATGCGGCCGCTGACCTGCGCGGCGATGACCAGGCCGAGGGCGTTGACGCCGAAGACGACGCTGTAGCCCTGCGGGGACATCCCGTGGATGGACTGGAGCACGAAGGTCGAGCCGGAGATGTACGCGAACATCGCGGCGAAGGCGAAGCCGCAGGCCAGGTTGTAGCCGACGAACACCCGGTCGCTGAGCAGCCGGCGGAAGATCGGCCCGGTGGCCTTGAGGCCGCCGCTCACGCGCCGTTCGGCGGGGTGCGTCTCGGGCAGGGCGCCGGCGACGCCGATGAGCATCAGGGCGCCGATGATGGCGAGGGCGACGAAGATGCCCTTCCACGAGGTGACGAGCATCAGCTGGCCGCCGAGGACGGGGGCCAGGATCGGCGCGATGCCGGTGATGAGCATCAGCATCGCGAAGAACCGGGCCGCGGCGGGCCCGGTGTGCCGGTCGCGCACGACCGCGGAGGCGATGACGATGCCGGTGGCGCCGCCGAGGCCCTGGAGGGCGCGCAGCCCGACCAGCGTCCAGATGTTGGGGGCGAAGGCGCACAGCAGGGCGGTGACGGCGAACAGCGCCAGACCGGCGATGAGCGGGCGGCGGCGGCCGAGCGCGTCACTGACGGGTCCGGCGATGAGCTGGCCGATGCCGAGGCCGAGCAGGCAGGCGGTGAGGCTGAGCTGGGCTGCCGAGGCGCTGGTGCTCAGGTCCTCGGCGATCTGCGGAAGACCCGGCATGTAGGCGTCGTTGGCCAGCGGGCCGAGAGCGGTGAGTGCACCGAGGATGATGGCGAACCGGACGATGCCGGCGCTCTTCGGTGTAGCGGATGAAGTCATGTGTCTGATCCCCTCCGGGGGACGCGGAATCAGTAGGCGACGGTGATGCGGGCCTGGATCGCGTCGCCGCGCTCCAGTTCGTCCACGAAGGCGACCGCGTAGTCCGCGATGCTGATCTGGCTCTTGCCTTCGGCGTCCACCAGGAGCTGCTCACCGCCGACTCGATAGGTCCCGGTGCGCTCACCGGGCTCGATCTGGGCGGCGGGGGAGATGAACGTCCAGTCCAGGGAGCCGGCCTGGCGGTAGAGGGCGAGCGCCTCGCTCTGGGCGAGCGCGTTCTGCTTCCACACGGCCGGGAAGTTCGGGTTGTCGATGACCTTGACGCCCGGGGAGACCTCCAGGCTGCCGGCGCCGCCGAGGACCACGACACGGCGTACGCCGCTGCGGGTGAGGCCCTCGATGAGTGCGGTGGCCGCACCGACGATGATCTTGTGGTCGTCGTCGACGCCGAGCTTGGGGCCGACGGCCGAGGCGACCGCGTCGTAGCCCTGCGCGGACAGTTCGGCCACGGTGTCCGCGTTGGTGGCGTCGCCGGCGATCACCTTGAGGCCTTCGTGGCTGGTGCCCGCGATCTCGCCGGTGCGGGTCACGCCGGTGACGGCGTGGCCGCGGGAGAGCAGTTCGCCGGCGATGGCGCTGCCGATGTGTCCGCTGGCTCCGAAAAGCAGGATGTTCATGGTGGTGCCTCTTCTTCCTCGGTGATTCTTCGGGGGTGGTACCGGACGAGGAGTCGTTGCGAGGGCTAGTCCTCTTCGAGGAAGTCGGGCTGCTCGCGGATGATCTCGTCCCAGAGCAGCTGGAAGCTGAACCAGCCCAGCTGCTCGTTGCCGAAGCCGTCCCCAGCGGCGACGGCCTGCTCATGGGTGAAGCTCTTGGGCGTGCCCGCCGCCCGGGCGAGCAGCTGCACCTGGGCGCAGCTGTCGTAGGTGAAGAACCAGTGCACGGCCTCGTCGAGCGATCCGCCGACGGTTATCAGGCCGTGGTGGCGCAGGAGGATCGCGCGGTTGTCTCCCAGCTTCTCCGCGATGTCGCGGCCGAGTTCGGCCGAGACCGAGGGGCCCTCGTACTCCTCGTAGAGGACCTGGCGGTTGTAGAAGGCGGCGGACTCCTGGTCGATGGGGTCCAGCAGGCGGCCCAGGGCTCCCAGCGCGCGGGAGTGCGCGGTGTGGCCGTGGGCGGCCGCGGTGGCGCCCGGCGCCAGCTCGTGGATGGCCGAGTGGATGACGAAGGCACTGGGGTTGACCCGGTGCTTGCCCTCGACGACGGTGCCCGCCGAGTCCACGCAGATGAGGTCGGCGACGCGGACCAGGTTGAAGGAGACGCCGAAGGGGTTCACCCAGAAGCGGTCCTCGTGCTCCGGGTCGCGGACCGAGATGTGGCCCGAGATGCCCTCACCGAAGCCGTACTTGCCGAACAGGCGCAGCGCGGCGGCGAGCCGCTGCTTGCGGTGACGGCGCGTCTCCTCGTGGGTGGCGAAGACCGGCTCGCTCGGGATCGGCAGGCCGGTGTGCGTGTCCGCCAGGTAGGCGGGCCGGTCGGTCTCGGTGACGCTCATGCTCGGGGGTCCTCATCTCCGGAATCTCCGGGTCGTTTTCCGGTGTCGGTACGGGTGCGGGTGCGGGCGGCGGCCCGGCCGGGAGCGGGGTGGTCCCCCGCTCGCGGCTAGACCGTGAGCAGGACGTCCTCGTTCTCCTGGGTCGCGGCCGTGACGGTCTCGGCGTGCTGCAGGATCGCGCCGACGATGTCCTGGCTGCGGTCGACCAGGGAGGGGATCCCGAAGGTGAAGAAGAGCGAGCCGGCGGCGATGTTGCCGAGCCCGTAGAGGCGCGGGTCGGGCCGGCCGTTGGTGGTCAGCTGGCTGGTCGGGCGCGCTATGTGCAGGCCGCCGTGCGGGTGGCGGCTGGCGACGCGGCTGCGCATCAGTGAGGTGACCAGGGGCGCGGCGCTGGTGGGGATGCGCCCCTCGGAGGCGTTGACCGCGCTGATGACGCGGTCGGCCGTGAAGTCGTGTCCCTCGGCGGTGACGACGTCGAAGCCGGCCTCGGGGTTGGGGGTGATGTTCTGCAGGCCGGCGACGATCTCCAGCTTGTCCGCCTCGACGAGGTCGAGGAGGACGCCGGCGCTGCCGGGCGGCATGGGGCAGCACAGGCTCATGATCGTGCGGTAGTGGGCGCGCAGCAGCTGGACCTTGTCCTGTTCGCGCAGCATCGGCCAGACGTCGGGGCCGGTCTCGGGGACGGCGCGCTGGAGGATGCGCAGGCCCATGTGGGGGGAGTCGACCTCTTCGATCTGCCGGCGCAGCCGGTCGACCGGGTCCTCCAGGTCGACGCGGATGATCTCCGAGACCACGGCGTCGAGGTCGGCGCCCACGTCGCGGAACTCGGCCCGCATGATGGTGGCGATGTCCTCGAGGGAGATCTCGGGGTGGACCGCGGCCAGCTCCTCCATCCGGTGCGGGGTGAAGTGCCGCAGCTCGAAGGGGACCGCCTTCTGCCGTACGCCGGGCAGGACCCCGCGCCGGGACAGCAGGCTGATCTTGCCCTGGTGTCCCTGGGCGGCCAGCGACAGGATGATGTCGATGGCGGTCAGGCCGCTGCCGATGATCGCGACGTGCTCCCGCTCGCCGACGTCCGCCAGCTTGTTGACGATCGGGTACGGGTCCCCGACGAAGCCGGGGGTGTCGCCGAGACCGTAGACGTCCTTGGGGCTGTCGCCGCCGACGCACAGGATGGCGTAGTCGAAGGCGCGGGCGCGGCCGTTGCCGGTGCGCAGCAGCACGCGGTTGGCGGCGCGGCTCGCGGAGGTGACGCCCTCGCCGACGAGGTCGACCCGCCAGCCCTGGCGGCGCAGTTCACCGAGCGCGGCGTAGGCCGTCTGCTCCAGGTACTCGCCGTACACGGTGCGGGGCGCGAAGCGGCTCCCGGACCAGCGGTCGACTCCGGTGCGGACCCCTATGACCTTGTCCCGCGTCTCCAGCCAGTTCTCGAAGTGCTGGAGGTCGCCGGCGCGCACGGACATGTCGTCGGGGGTCGCGTTGACCTTGAGGGTCTCGGTGTCGACCTGGTAGGCACGCCCGCGCCACAGGTGCGGCGACGGTTCGAAGACCGTGAGGCTGCCGGGTTCGCTTTGTGTTCGCGACAACGCGTCGATCAAGCAGACTGCAGCCGCGCCTCCTCCGACGATACCGATCGAGAATCCACGGGACATGTGTCAGTCACCTATCAATTCGTGGAAGGCGCGGGGTCGTCGTGCGCCGGCCTTGCTGTCCGCGATCACGGTGGCCCTTTCCTCGCCTACTCCGGGGATTCAGTGGGAGCCGCCGGCCGCCCCCGGTGCGGCGGGGGCGGAGCCGGTCGGCCAATGGTTTGGGTCTCTGCTACCGGGGTCAGTGCGACTTGGGTCTGTGCGACTTGGGTCTGTGCGACTCAGGCGGCGGAGTTCTTGAAGTTCTTCATCGAGACGGTGTAGTCACCGCGGTTGGCGCGGTAGTCGATGCAGTACTCCTGCGGGTACCAGCCGCCGATCTGCCACTGCTGCGGCTGCTTGATGGGCCAGCAGCGGCTCGGGTTGACCCCGGTGGCGATGCCCTCGAACCAGGCCTTCGTGATCATCGGCTCGAGGAAGCTGATCTTGGCGTCGTAGGCGCCGTAGATGAAGGTCTGGGTGAAGGCGGTGGAGTGCCATTCGGGCGAGTTCAGGTCGACCAGGTGGTTGCCCATGGCCGCCTCGGCCACGTTGTTGTTCACGTAGTCCGCCGGCAGGTACTGCGGGGGGATCGGCTCGATGGCCGTCGCGTAGTCGTCGCAGTTGATGGCCAGGCCGCACGGACCGCTGCGGATGGCGTCGCGCTCCGCCTTGGACTGCGTGTAGAAGTGGAAGTCGAAGTGCGGGACGGTGTAGATGTGCTCCGGCCCGTGGCCCATCGGGTTGTAGTTCAGCAGGGCCCACTTGAGCGGCATCCCGGGCAGCGAGGTCAGCTGCGAGGGCAGCTCCAGCGGGCGCTCGTGGCCGCCGACGCACTCGGTGTGCTCGTTGACCGTGCCGTTGCCGTCCATGTCGTAGCAGTGGTGGCCGTCGGTCATGGTGGTCGGCAGGTTGGTCAGCGTGTTCTTGGGGAAGACGAAGCCGACGGTCTGCGGGGTGGTGCCGTTGATCTGCGCGTACGTGCGCACGGTGCCGTTGCCGAGCGCGCTCGGGGCGCCGTACGAGGCGCAGGGCCCCGCGTAGGAGAGCGTCTCCTGGAGCAGGACCTGCGCGGCCCACTGCGCGACCTTGACGGTGCGCTCGCGGGTCGGGGCGTCCCGCGTCACCAGGCAGACGGTCACCGAGCCCGAGGTGCGTGCCGCGGCCTCAGCGGTGGAATCCGTGGCCTGGGCCGGGTTCCCGGGCAGGATCAGCAGGGTCAGGGCTGATATGGCCAGGGCGGCTCCGAGGAGCACCCGCCAGCTCAACAGCTTCTTCGCGCGCACTTCACACCTGTTCCAGTTCGAATCTGTGGAATCCGCCCTGAAGGAAGATCAGGGGGGTCTGGGTCTCGCGGGCACCCATGGCGACGACTTCGCCGATGACCATCACGTGGTCGCCCGCCACCACGTGGTCGCGCAGGCTGCACTCCATCCAGGCGGCCGCGTCGAACAGCAGCGTCCCGGTGGCCTCGCCCGGCGCTCCCGCCACCTCGGTCAGCGCCTGGTCGCGCTCGGGCCGCCGGCGCGCGAACGCGCGGGCCGTGGACTCCCCCTCGGCGCCGAGGATCGAGATCCCGACGACTCCGGTCCGCAGCAGCTCGGCGAAGAACTCCGAGTCGTGACGGAAGCTCAGGGACACCAGCGGCGGTTCCAGGGAGACGGAGGTGAGCGAGTTGACGGTGATCGCGTTGTGGGTGCGCACGCCGTCCTGGTCGGTGTAGGTGCTGACGACGCACACCCCGGTGGCGAAGGAACGCATCACATCGCGCAGGTCGTGGTTCATGGCCGGGCCTCTCTGCTGGGCGCGGACGGGTGCGCGCGGCGCGTCGGCCGCGGGCACCCGTCCGTACGCGGGCTTAACGGTCAGTTGTCCTGGGCCCAGCGGCCGCGGGTCCAGCCGTCGAGGTCGTAGTCGTCCAGGGCCCGCTGGACGAGGTCGCCGTAGTTGTCCAGCAGACCGGCGCCGCGCGACCAGTTCAGGGTGTCGAGGCGCACCTGGTCGGGACCGCCGGCGTAGTTGAGCTCGTACAGCTCGTGGCGGGCGCCGAACTCGGTGCCGATCGCGTCCCAGGCCAGCTTGAAGAGCTTGGTGCGCTCCTCGGCGGTGGCGCCGGTGCCGCGGTAGTAGCGGTCGAGCAGCGGACGCAGCTCGGGGTTCTGCAGGTCCTTGGCGCTGGACGGGGTCATCAGCAGCGCGCCCGCGAGGTGCTCCTCGAAGAAGCGGTGCGTGCGCTCCCAGCTGAGCGGGGCGAGCGCCCGGTAGCCGGCCGAGTAGTCCATGCGCGGCAGGACGGTGCCGGCGGGGCCGGCCTCCGGGTCCAGGGCCATGGCGGTGGTGACGGCCCAGGTCTGGTGGCGCCAGGCGAGCAGCTCGCCGAGGCCGGCCTGGACGCCGCGGAAGCCGTCGGTGCCGTTGATGCGGGTGCCGCGGTCGAGGACGCCCGCCATGAACTCGAGCTTGACCGACATGCGGATGGCGCCCTGGAAGAAGCCGCGGGAGAGCAGGCCGGAGCGCGGGAAGTACTGGTGGATCTTCTCGGTGTCCCGGTAGATCAGGACGTTCTCCCACGGGATGAAGGCCTTGTCGAAGACCAGCACCGCGTCGTTCTCGTCGAACCGGCTGGAGAGCGGGTTGTCGAACGGGCTGGTGGCCTGGCCCTCGTAGGAGGTGCGGCAGACGACCTTCATGCCGGGGGTGTTCAGCGGGGCCAGGAAGGCCAGCGCCATGTCCTCGGCCTTGCCCTTTTCGAGGTTGGCCAGGTGGATCTGGCCGACGAAGGCGACGTTGCTGAGCGCCGAGGCGGTGGCCATGAGCTTGGCGCCCTCGACGACGATGCCGTCCTCGCGCTCCTCGACGACCTTGAGGTAGACGTCGCGGATCTCGTGCGCCGACTTGTTGCGGTCGACCGGCGGGTTGACGATCGCGTGGCTGATCGAGAGGCCCTGGCGGGCGTACTTCTCGTACCAGGCGCGGGCATTGTCGCCGAAGGGCTCGTAGAAGTCGTGGGTGACGGCCAGGCCGGCCATGAACGACGCCTTGTAGTCGGGCGTGCGGTTCATGAAGCCGTAGCTCAGGCGGGCCCAGTGCTCGATGGCGTCGCGGGCCTTGATGAGGTCCTCGCCCGAGTGCGCCGGGGTGAAGAAGCGGTGGACGCGGTACCCCGTGTACCGGTCGACCGTCGTCATCAGGTCCTTGGTGTCCGGGTGGTGGAGCGCGTCATAGAGGTGCGCGGTCGACCGCGCGGCCATGGCGAAGGCCGGGTGCGTCGTCACGTCCTTGACGAGCTCGCCGTCCACGAAGACCTGGCGGCCGTCACGCAGGCTCTCCAGGTAGGAGTCGCCCGTCATGAGGTCGTTCGGAGCCTCATCCACTATCGGGACCTGACCCATTTTGGTGTCCTCTCCAGGGGTAATACACGCGACCGCTGCCGGGCGCACAGTTCGATTGATCCGAGCGTAGGCTCGGCCGCCGATCCGCTCTTGCGGGGCTGCGCACGGACAATTGCCCATCTACGCCAACCCTGGCGCCATCACATTCCAGGGGGTACGTCAACAACCAGGCAAGGAAGCCTTGTTGACCTCACGGAGAAGGGGCAGTCGCGCTTCTCAATATTGCGGAATGATGAATTCCGAATGCCCTGAAATAACTTCGGCCCGACCTTGATCCAGATAATTCGGATACGCAGCCGGGCCCAAAGAAAAAGAATTGCAAAAGATGTCCGGCGGCTGGTCAGGCGGCGGGACGGGTCTGACCGGCGGAGGCTGCGTCGATACAGGCGGCCTCGGCTATCAGGATGATCTTCTCTACGTGCGGCAGCAGCCGCATGCCCGCTTCGGTGAGCTGGACCCGGCCGCCGGCGCGATGGAACAGCGAGGCCCCGATGTAGTCCTCGAGGTTCTTGATGTGCGCGGTGACGCTGGGCTGCGAGTAGTGGAGGTTGCGAGCGGCACGAGTAAAGCTCATCTCGGCGGCTACTTCACGGAACGAGCGTAACTGCTGGAACTGCACGGCAGGGGCTCCCTTCTGCGAGGCTCAGAGCCTCGGAGAGTAGAAACATACCACGGTGCAGGTATAACTGCAGTACGACGATTCGCCGTTCACCTTCCCGTACGACTGCGGACATACCTGTGGCCATGCCCGCAGGGAGGGCATGGCCACAGGTCAGCCGCTGCTTCGTGGTTGACAGCGGGTTGGGCGTAGTGGACTAGTCGGACATCTCCATCGGCGAGAGGAGGTCCCGGGCGATCTGCGGGAGCAGACGGTCGATGAGGAGCCCCGTGCGCGCGGATCCGTCGGCCGCGCGCGGGATCGCGTCGACGGCCACCGCGTGCGAGAGCACCCACGGCATGCGCCGCTCACAGGCGGCCAGCGCGGCCTGGCGTCCGCCGGCCTCCTGGTCCTCCTCCAGGAGCGGTACGAAGGCCACCACCAGCGTCTCGCCCACCTCGGGCAGCCGGGTGCGCATCACCGCGATGTCCTGGACGCAGGGCAGGTCGAGGAGTTCGAGTTCGAGCGCGAAGAAGGCCGTCTCGAAGTCCTCCACCAGCACTTCGTCGTACTGCTGGTCGTCGAAGGAGGGCAGGTTCACGCGGACATCTCCTGTTGCATCGACTGCTCCAGCTGCAGGTTCAGGGTGATGATGGGCAGCACCGCGTCGAGGAGGTCCCCGGTGCGGATGCGGCCCGTCGGGCTGTACGGGATGGTGTCGACGGCGATGACGTGCGCGGGCAGCGACGGCACCCGGCGGGCGCAGGCCGCGCTGAGCGCCTGGTAGCCGGTGGCCTCGCGGCCGACCGCCACGGCGATGAAGGGCACCACGATCGCGTCGCCCAGCACCGCGCTGCTGACCCGCATGACGGCGGTGTCGCGCAGGCAGGGCAGGTTGAGCAGGTCCGACTCCAGCCGGAACAGCTCGGTGTCGACCGCCGAATCGCGGACCACCACGGGCACTTCGGTGACCCGCCCGGTGACCAGCAGCCGCCCGGTCTCGTCCACGTACCCGGAGTCGTCGGTGACGAGGAAGCGCTCCGCGCCCCAGCCGAGGTCCAGCTCGGCGACCTGGGTCTCGCCGTCCAGGTAGCCGTCCATGACCTGGTGTCCCGCGAAGGCGAGGCGGCCGCTCTCGCCCTGCTGCACCGGCTGCCCGTCCTCGCCGAGGACGGCGACGGTGGTGCCGAGCGTGGTGTGGCCCGAGCGCGGCGGCGAGACCAGCAGCTCCTCCGGGCCCATGACCGCGGTCAGCCCGGTCTCCGCGCTGCCGAGCGCGGTGTGCAGCACCGGGCCGAGCCGCTCCCAGGCCGTGTTGACGGTCCACCGGCCCAGGTGGGCGCCGGGGGTGAGGAGGAAGCGCAGGTGACGGGTGCGCGGCGAGGGCTCGGCGTTCTCCGGCAGTCCGAGCACTCCGTGCAGGGCGGAGGGGGTGATCACACCGGTGCTGACGCGCTCGGCGACGAGCAGGGAGGCCAGGGTGTCCGGGCCGGCTCCCTCCGCGAGGACGACGGTGGCGCCGATGCCGAGCATCGTGCGGGCCAGCGCGAGGGCCGTGGGCTCGGTCGGCGGGGCGGAGGCCAGGTGGACGTCGTCCCGGTTGAGCCCGAACTCGTCGACGAGGTCGACCAGGTGGCGGCCCTCGGAGGGGGTGCGGCGCACGGCGATCCGGGAGGGACCCTCACTGCGGGCACTGACCGCGAAGGACTCGTACGGCCGGGGCGCGGGCAGGGTGCGCAGGGGTTCGGCCGAGGTCAGCAGGTCGAAGTTGAGCGCCTGGTGCTTGCCGGGGGCGGCCGGGGCGCCGGGAGCCGTGATCCCGTCCAGCAGGACGTGCACGGCCTGCGGGCCGCTGGGCCACACGAGCTGGTCGAGGGTGGCCCGGTGCTCCGAGGTCACGAAGACCACGGACGGCTCCAGCCAGGACAGCACCTGGCCCAGATCGTCCGTGCCGCTCTGCGGGTCGAGACCCGTGCAGGAGACGCCGAGGGTGGCGCAGGCGCTCATCGCGACGGTGAGCTGCCAGCTGTTCCCGGCGAGGAAGACCGCCCGGACCGCGCCCTCGGCGGGCAGGTGTTCGGTGAGTCCGGCCGCCGTCCGCTCCACGGTCTCGGCGAACTGGCCCCAGGTCAGCCGCACCTGGCCGTCGACCAAGGCATCCCGCGTCACGCCGCCCGCCGCGTGCCGGCGGATGTCATCGAGCTTGATCATGTGGGTTCTCCGTGGTCGGTCAAGAGCCTCGTATGTGGCTCGGGGCCGCGCCCATGGAAACAAACCTGCATGAAGGTAGGCAACCGTCATCGGAAGATCTGATGTCGTCGCCCGAAGCACCGAATCGGTTGCGGAAATGCCTCCGCCGGGCGTCGAGGACGCCCGGCGGAGGTGAGGCAGGGGGAAAACTGGTTCCACAGGACGGATCGTCCGCGGGAGGCGCTAGTCCTGAAGATCGTCCGGATCGACGAGTTCGGTCTCCGCCCGCTCCCGCAGGTGCTTCTCCAGATCGGCCACGACCCGCTCGGCACGGCCCGGGGCCATGTCCAGTTCGGCCAGCACCGTCGGCAGGGCGATGATCGGCATGATGTGCCTGAGCAGCACGGATACCCGTACTTCCAGGTCCTCCCAGTCGGTCAGCACCTCGGAGAGCACCTGCACTCCGGTGAAGGCGCCGACGAAGAGGTTGGCTACCGCGTCCAGGTCCACGTGCGCGTGGAGTTCACCGCACTCCCGGGCCTGCCCGAGGGCGAAACGGTTGTGCTCGATCCAGTCCTGGTAGGGCCGCAGGCGGTCCGCGTGGTGACTTCCGCGCTCCAGCGAGAGCCTCAGGCTGCCCTGCACGATCGGGTCACTGCGGATCTGAACAGCGAAGAGCATGCCCTTGTCGATCAGTTCCTGGAGCCGGGTGCTCCGCGGCACGAGCGGGAAGCCGAGCGTGTCGATCTGGCTGGCCAAAACGGCCTGGGCCAGCTCTTCTTTGCCCTTGAAGTAGTAGTAGAAGGCGCCCTTCGTGAGACCGAGCCGCTGGTACACGTCCGCGATCGTGGACCCGTTGAAGCCCTTCTCCGCGAACACGGCGCCGGCCGCCTCGACGATGAGCTGCCGGGTGCGCCGAGAAGCCTCTCTCTGAGACACCCTCGCTCCTTCCACGATGCTGGCGGCCAATCATGCACCTCCTCGGGGGTACGAGCATGTCACCGAAAACAGCCGTTGCAAATTATACCAGGCAGCACGTATCTTGCGGCGACCGGGACATACCATCAGCGGCTCGAATCTGCCTTGGAGCCCGAGGGGGAGTTCATGTTAATCACGTCATTTCCGACTGAAAACGCCCAAAGACCATCGGTCGGGGTCTCAGATACAAGGCCTCCGGCCGTACCGAACTGGCTTGTACACCGCCCAGACACCTCCGAGGTGTTCCTCTCCGACTGGGAACGAACCGGTACCGACCGGTTCAATGTGTCACTGCGTTGGCCGGAAAACCATCCTTTCCATACCGCGCTGCACGGTTTTCGTTCGCCGGCCGTGATAGCGGAGGCCATCCGCCAGACGGGGATCCTGCTCTCGCACGCCGAGTACGGCGTCCCCCTCGGGCACCAGTTCCTCATGTCCGACATCCACTACCGGGTCGATCCCGAACTCCTCGGTACGGACGGTGATTCCCCCGTCCACATCGACGTGACCTGCACGAACATCAAGCGCCGGGGCAACCGGCTGTCCGGCATGATCTGCCACATGACCGTGGTGCAGGACGGCCGGGTCATCGCCACCGGGGGCGGCAGCCTGACGTGCACCTCTCCCGGCGCATACCGGCGCATGCGGGGCGAACACGCCGATGCCCGGCCGCTCCTGCCGGTACCGGAACCGGTACATCCCGCCCTCGTGCTGCGGACCGACCCCGCTCACGTCCTGCTGGCTCCCACCAGGGATCCCCGGTGCTGGACGCTGCGGCCGCACACCACGAGCAGGACGCTGTTCGCACATGAAAACGATCATGTGCCCGGCATGGTCCTCCTGGAGGCCTCCCACCAGGCCGCCTTCGCCGTCGCCGGCACGACCCGGATGTACCCGACCGCGCTCCGCCTGATCTTCGACCGGTACGCGGAGTTCAACACGCCGTGCCTGGTGCAGGCCCAGCCGGTCACGCGGAGCCGGGACAACACCCTCTCCCTGAGCGTCACCGGCCACCAGAGCGGCCGCCGCGTCTTCCTCGCCGTGCTCGAGGCAATTCCCGTTTCGGCCTGATCTCCTCCCTTTCCAGCGAAATGGGAGCCTGTTTCTCTTGATCCACTGTGCGAGACACCCACGCTCGAAGTGGCGGGAAGGGCGTCGGCATGCCAGCCTGTGACGTCATCCGACTTACCGTCACCAGCAGTTGTAGGGGGGATACTCCTGTGAGCAGGCAGTGCCCGTTCGTCATCGATCCGCTCGGCCAGGACATTCACGGAGAAATCAAGGAAATACGCTCCCTCGGGCGCGCGGTCAAAATCGTGCTTCCCGGTGGTGTGGAGGCGTGGTCCGTCACGGACTACGCGCTCGTGAAGCGCCTGCTCACCGATCCCCGGGTGTCGAAGGACGCCTACCGGCACTGGCCGGCGTGGATCAGCGGAGAAGTCGACCAGGAGTGGCCGCTGGCCATTTGGGTCTCGGTGCAGAACATGGTCACCGCCTACGGCGACGAGCACGCGCGCCTGCGCAAGCCGGTGGCGGGGGAGTTCACCATGCGCCGGGTGGCCGCCCTGCGGCCCCGGGTCGAGGAGATCGCCGACGGATTGCTGGACCGCCTGGAACAACTCCCGGCGGAACAGTCCGTGGACCTCCGCAAGGAATTCGCCCACGTACTGCCGCACGCGGTCGTCTGCGAGCTTTTCGGAATTCCGCATTCCGCGCGTGATCCGCTCCAGGTGATCATCGACAGTTTCTTCGCCACCTCGATCACCCCCGAGGAGGCGATGGCGAATGGCATAGCCATGTACGAGATCCTGAACGAGGTCGTCGCGCACAAGAGGAAGAATCCTGCCGACGACCTGACCTCGGGGCTCGTCGCCGCACGCGACTCGGGCGCGGCGGACATGAGCGAGAAGGAACTGCTCGACAACCTCATCCTCCTCTTCACCGCCGGGTACGAGACGACGGTCAACCTCATCGACAACGCGGTCGTCTCCCTCCTCACCCACCCCGAGCAGCTCGAACTCGTACGGGCCGGCAAGGCCTCGTGGGAGGACGTGATCGACGAGTCCCTGCGCGTGGACCCGCCCGGCGCGCACAGCATCCTGCGGTACGCCGTCGAGGCCATCGAGATCGACGACGACGTGCGGATCCCGCAGGGCGACCCGATCGTCATCTGCTTCGCCGGAGCGGGCCGCGACCCCCTCCAGCACGGGGCCGGGGCGGATCTCTTCGACATCACTCGCGACACCCGCGCCGACCACGTCTCCTTCGGGTACGGGGCCCATCACTGCCTCGGCGTGAACCTGGCCCGGATGGAGGTCGCCATCGCGCTGTCGGCGCTCTTCGAGCGGTTCCCCGACATCGCCCTGGCCGTGCCGGGCGCCGAACTCCGCCCGAAGTTCTCGTTCGTCTCGAACGGCCACCGGACGGTTCCCGTGATCCTCGGCCCGTCCAGCCCTCGCCAGGGGACTGTTTCCAGCCAATAGTGCCGGAGCTACCCCTCCCTGAACACTCCACCGGACCGCGGCAGACAGAAGACTCACCATGACGGAAAAGACCGGCCTCCTCACGGGCCGGCGCGCCCTCATCACCGGCGCGAGCAGCGGTATCGGGGCGGCCGCCGCCCGGGTGTTCTGCGAGAACGGGGCCTCGGTGCTCCTCACCGCCCGGCGCGAGGAGGAACTGGCCACCCTCACCCGCGAACTGACGGACCAGGGTTTCACCGCCGCCTACGCGGTGGTGGACGTGGCCCGCGCCGAAGAGGTCAAGGCGGCGGTGGACAAGGCGGTGGAGCTCTTCGGAGGCCTGGACGCCGCCTTCAACAACGCGGGGCTGGGCACCGTGCCCGCGCCGCTGCACCTCACCGAGGACGCGGACTTCGAGGCCGTCATGGCCACCAATGTCCGCGGCACGTGGAACTGCATGAAGTACGAGATCGCCACGATGCTGCCGAACGGCGGGGCGATCGTGAACAACAGCAGCGTCGCGGGCCTCGTCAGCACTCCGGCGGCCGCCGCGTACATCGCCTCCAAGCACGCGATCATCGGACTGACGAAGGCCGCCTCCGAGTACTCCGCCCAGGGCGTCCGGGTCAACGCCATCGCTCCCGGCACCACCCGCAGCGAAATGATGGCCCAGTGGTTCGACCTGAACCCGGGCCTGGAGGAACATCTGCACACCATGGCCCCGCTCCCGCGCACGGCGGACCCGCGCGAGATCGCGCACGCGGCCGCATGGCTACTGAGCGACCAGGCCTCCTTCGTGGTCGGCGCGACCGTCCCGGTGGACGGCGGCTGGACCGCCCGCTGACGGCCCCGCACCGCGGTGTCCGACGTCCGGCCGGAAGGCGGCGGAACACCGCGGAACCCCGGGGCGAAGAAGAGAAGAAGAGCTGTACGGGCACCCCGGGCCGCCCCACCGGGCCACCCGGGCGCCGATAAAATCACCCCATGCAGATGTACGAGAGACCCAGAGTGATCGTCCTGACGGGAGCCACCGGTTTCATCGGCTCGGCCGCACTGGACGCCCTGGCCCGCCGTCCCGGCGTCCTGGTGCGGGCCCTGGCCCGCACCCCCGGTGCGGAGCGCGAAGGCGTGGAGTGGGTGCGTGCGGACCTGGGCGAACCGGGCTCGCTGCGCGGGGTCTGCGAGGGCGCGGCCGCGCTGGTGAACCTGGCCTCCTACATCGGGCGGGACGAGGAGCGCTGCCACACGGTCAACGTCCTGGGCGGCGGGGCCCTCCTCGCGGAGGCCGTGCGGGCGGGCGTGCGCCGGATCGTCCACCTGTCCACGGCCGCGGTCTACGGGAACCTCCCGCACCGCGGGATCGAGGTCGACGAGGTGGTCCCGGATCCGGTGTCCGCCGCGAGCCGCTCCCGGCTGGTGGCCGAGGCCCCGGTGCTGGCCGCAGGCGGCATCGTCCTGCGGCCGGGCCTGGTGCTGGGCGCCGGTGACCGCTGGGTGGTACCGGCCCTGGCCGAGCTGATCGAACGGGTCCCGGCCAGCTGGAACGGCGGCCGCGCGCTGCTGTCCGTGGTCGACGTCGGCGAGCTGGCCCGCCTGATCGACGCCCTGGCCACGGACCCGGACGCCGTCGCGGGCGGGATCCACCACGCGAGCCACCCCGCCGCGGTGACCAGCGCCGACCTCGTGTCGGCCCTGGCCGACGAAGGGATCGTGCCGGCGGTGCGGGAGGAGTGGTCGTGGGAACGCTGCCTGGAACAGCTCCGCAGGCGTCCCGGCCGGGTGACGGAGCGGCAGTTCTCCCTGCTGGCCCGCGACTACCACCAGCGCGCCGAGTCCATCTGGCGGCTGACCAGGCTGCGCCCCACGTCCACGCCCCTCGCGCTGCTCCCCTCGGCCGCTCCCTGGTACCGCGCCCACCTGGCCGGCGCCTGAAGCACGCCGCCGCCCGGCCGCCTCAGCCGGCGCCCTCCCCGTAGAGGATCCGGAAGCGGCCGATGTCCGCCGGATCCCGGTCGACCACCCGGACCGGCGTCCAGGCCCACTGCCAGACGCTGATCCCCGGCGCCCGGGAGAACCGGATCGGCCCGCGGCTGCCCTCGACTTCCACCCGCGGCCATGCCGCGGCGACGGCCGCCCGGTCCGTGCCGTACGAACGGAACACCTCCGCGAGGACGGTGACGCTGTCCCAGCCCTCGAAGGCCACGAACGAGGGCTCCTCGCCCAGCCGCTCGCGGAGCTCCTTCCCCACCCGCTCCCCGAGCGGACCGAGCCGCTCGGGCAGGTAGCGCAGGAAGGGGATCCCGGCGCCGTCCTCGCCCAGCGCCCCGGCCCATCCGGCGAACTCCGGCTGCCCGGCCGGAGCCCCGATCAGCAGCTCCCCGAGCCGCCGGTCGCCCCGTACGGCCCTGACGATCGCCGCCGCCGGCTCCGGATACCCGACCAGCAGGAGGAGCGCGGTACTCCCCTCCTCCACGAGCCTGTCGCACAGCCCCCCGACAGAGCCCTCCCCCACACCGATCTCGACGACGTCGCCGCCGCGGGCGGCAAAGCACTCCCGCAGGATGCGGGTCCCGGAAGCCCAGTACACGCTCGGCTGGGTCGCCACCGCGATCCGGCGGTGGCCCGCCCCGAGCAGGAACTCCGCGTACGTCCGCCACCCGTGGGACTGCGCCGGGGCGATCCGCGCGACCCACTGCGTCGGCTCTTCGGTGAGCGCGTCGAGCACCGCGGAGGAGCACAGGAACGGCACCCCGAGGGCATCGGCCCGCGCGGCCGCGGCCCGGGCGACGACACTGTGGTACTCCCCCACCACGGCGGCCACCCCCAGCCCGGCCAGCTCCTCCACGGCCGCCGCGGCCCGCTCCGGATCGGCCGCGGTATCCCGTACCAAAACCTCCAGCGGCAGCCCACCCACCCCACCCGCGTCATTGACCTCGCGCACGCCGAGCTCGATCCCCGCAAGCAGTTGCCTCCCCGCGTCAACCCACCCGGGCCGAGCCAACGGCACAAGAACCCCCAGCCGCACAACCGACGACGCCGGCAAACCCAAGGCATTCACAGCGCGACACCCCTCATTCCCCAAGCCAACTCGATCACCCCGCCCATTGGGACCCACCCCACCACCCCCAAGCAACCGATTACCCCCCACCCCACCCGAAAGCAAACCCCGACAAACCCCAAGTCAGCCCCCAGGACCCGAGGCAGACTCAGAACAGAACCCGAGGCAGAGCCCCAGCCCCAGCCCCAGCCCCCGAGGCAGACTCCCAAACAGAACCCGGGCGGAGCTCCGGGGTTCGGGGGCCAGGGCGGAGCCCTGGTTTCGGGGGCCCGGGGCGGAGCCCCGGTTTCGGGAAGGGGTGGGGTGGGGGGAACGGCCCCGCAGGGCCCCACCCCGACCCGGCTCTACCGGGTCCCACCTACCCCCAGCCGCACACCCCCACTGGAACCGGGTCCCCCGCCACCGACGTCGTCGTACCAGCCACACCACACACCACGGCCCCACACTCCGAACAGACAGACAGGAACGGCCCCATGACCCAGCCAGACCCGGTCCCGGGCCCGCCCCACACCCCCGCCTCCCGACCCCACCCCCACCCACCTCGCGCCCTCCCCCACGCCCGCGCCCTCACCTGGCCCGCGCTCCTCCCCGCCCTCCTCTCCCTACTCCTCGCCGCACTCCTCACCCGCCCCTCCCTCGTCCCCAACACCCCCGGCCACCCAGGCAGCTTGCTGGAGACGTTCCTCCCCTGGCTCGGCCTGGCCGTCCCCCTCCTCCTCGTCCTGGCCCTCCGACGCCGCTCCGCGGCCACCGCCCTGGCCCTCCTGCTCCCCACCGCCGCCTGGCTGTTCCAGTTCGGCACCCTCCTCCCGCACGCCGCCGCGCACGCCGCCGCCGCCCACACACCCCATCCCACCCTCACCGCCGTCCAGCACAACATCAGCGACGAGAACCAGAACCCCTCCCGCACGGCCAAGGCCCTCGCCGCCCCGCACCCCGCCCTCATCGCCGTCGAGGAGCTCACCCCCGCCGCCCTCGCGGCCTTCACCGGCGCCCTCGGCGCCGACTACCCCCACCACGCCACCCACGGCACGGTCGGCCTCTGGTCGGCATATCCGCTCACCGACGTCCGCCCCCTCGACATCAAACCGGCAGCCATGGCCGACGACCCGAACTGGAACCGCGCCCTGCGCGCCACCGCCGCCACCCCCAACGGCCCGGTCGCCGTCTACGTCGTCCACCTGCCCTCCCTCCGCCTCGGCCTCGGCGGCTTCGGCTCCGCCCGCCGCGACGAGAGCGCCGTCCTCCTCGGCACCGTCCTCGCCGCGGAACCCGCCGACCGCGTCGTCCTGCTCGGGGACCTCAACGGCACCGCCGACGACCGCGGCCTGGCCCCCATCCGCACCGCCCTGGCGACAAAGGCCACTCCCACCACGGCCACCACCACCCCCGGCTTCGCCTTCACCTGGCCCGCGGCCTTCCCCCTGGCCCGGATCGACCAGATCCTGGCCCGCTCAGGCACGGTCACCCACGTCCGCACGCTGCCCGCCACCTCCAGCGATCACCTGCCCCTCACCGCCGACATCCGGTTCGATTAACGTACGTTCATGACTGAATTCGTACTGGTGGCAGGCGCCTGGCTGGGAGCGGCGGCATGGGACGAGGTGGCCGCCGAACTCCGCACCGAACTCCGCACGACGGGTGGCGACCACGAGGTCCACGCACTGACCCTCTCCGGCCTCGCGGACAAGCAGGGCGTCTCAGCCGGCCAGCAGACGCACGTCACGGACATAGTCGACGCCATCGATGAGCTCGGCCTGCGCGATGTGGTCCTCGTCGGCCACAGCTACTCCGGCATCCCGGTCGGCCAGGCCGCCGAGCGGATCGGCGCCCGCCTGAACCGGGTGGTCTTCGTCGATGCCAACGTCCCCGCCCACGACGAATCCTTCGTCTCCGGCTGGCCGGACGGCCGCTCCGCCGTGGAGGCCTCGATCGCCGCGAACGACGGTTTCTGGCCACCCCTGCAGGCCGACGACTGCCAGGGCCAGGGCCTCACCGAGGAACAGACCGCCCGGCTGCTCGCCGGTGCCACCCCGCATCCGGGCGCCACGCTCACCGAGCCGGCCGTACTGACCCACCCGCTCGCCGAGCTCCCCGCGACCTACGTCAAATGCCTGCTGGACGGCGCCGAACCCCACCCCGAGGTGGCGAAGCTCCTGGCCACCGGCCCGGACTGGCAGTGGGTCACCCTGGACACGGGCCACTGGCCGATGTTCTCCGCCCCGTCCGCCCTGGTCCGCATCCTCCTCGACGCCGCCGCGCAGGACACCCCGCCGCCGGCTTCCGCCCTCCGCATCCACCCGGTGAACGCCGCTTCCGAAGCCGCCCTGAGCGGCTGGCAGTACGTCCACAACGCCGTCATCCCGACGGCTGTCCTCTCCCTGGAAGAGGTACGGGAGCGCTCCGCACGCCACATCCTGCACCTCGCCCACCTCGGCGACACCCTCGTCGGGTGCACCACGGTCCGGCCCCCCGCCGCCGGCTCCACGACCGCCACCGTGATCGCGCGCGTCCTGCCCGCGTACCGGGGGCGGGGCTTCGGCCGGGAGCTGTACTCCTCGGCTCTCGCCCTGGCACGGTCCCTCGGCGCCGAGGTGATCGAAACCGTGGTCCTCGCATCCAACCCCGAGGGCCTGAGCTTCGCGCACCGAGCGGGCTTCGTCGAGTTCGACCGCTACGTCCTCCCCGGCGACACCGTGCCCTTCGTGGACCTGCGCCTCGCGTGAGCGTCTCCTGGGTCCGCCTCGAACTCACGGTCCGTACCTTCGGCTCCGCACGGTTCACCCCGTACGTCGACCGGTGCCGGACGGCGGGCTTCAGCTTCACGACCCTCGCCCGACTCGGCGACGCAGAGCACGCGCGCCGCAGCCTGTACGACCTGAACAAGGAGTGCTCGGCCGACATCCCCGAACGGGGCGCCTTCTACCTACTCCTACGAGGCGTACGCACGCCTGCGCTTCGCTTCCCCCTTCTACGACCCGGCCGGCATCATCGTCGCCCGGGACCAGAACGGCGCATGGACCGGCATGGCGGCAACCTCCCTCCCTCTCTCGTACGGCTTCGCGTTCAACGAGATGACCGGCGTCCGGGCCCCCGACCGGGGCCGGGGCATCTCCCTGGCCGTGAAGACCCTCGGCATCGCCTTCGCCGCCGACCACGCAGCCCCCGTCATCCGCACGATGCACCACCCCGCGAACACCTCGGCCATCTCCATGAACCGCACCCTCGGCTACGTGGATGCGGACTGGCACCGGGAGGCGCCCCGGCCTTCTAGGCCGGACTCCGGCGCTTCCGGGAGACCGCGACCCCGGCCAGGCAGACCGCACCACCGAGCAGGGTCAGCGCGGCCGGAACCTCGTCGAGGGCGATCCAGGCGATGAGCACCACAACGGCGGGCACCGCGTAGGTGGTCGCGCCCATCTTCCCCGCGGTGGTCCGCGACAGCGCGTACGTCCAGGTGGTGAAGGCGAGCGCGGTCGGGAAGAGTCCCAGGTAGAGCATGTTGAGGACGGCGGCGAGCGGCGCCCCGGGGAGCTGGTCGACGAGCTGCCCGACGAAGGGCAGGGTGACGGCCGTACCCACGAAGCAGCCGTACGTGGTCACCTGGAGCGGACTCGCATGGGCCAGTGCCGGCTTCTGCGCGACCACCCCGGCCCCATACGTGAGCGCGGCGACCAGGCAGAGCAGGACCCCTCCCAGCGAGGCGGACCCACCGTTCGAGGTGGACAGTCCGACCAGCACCGCTCCGGCGAAGGAGACCGCCATGCCCGCCAGCAGCAACGGCGGGAAGCCCTCCTTGAGCAGCCAGCCGCTGAGCAGCGCGATCACGATCGGGCCGATGTTGACGATCATGGCCGCGGTGCCGGCGTCCACGAGCTGCTCGCCCCAGTTGAGCGTCACCATGTAGAGCCCGAACCAGAGCACCCCTGAGATCAGGATCCCGGGCCACGCCTGCCTCGGCGGCGGCGGCACCCGCTTGACGACCAGTACCAGCCCGAGCACCAGCGAAGCGGTCAGCAAGCGTCCGAACGCGAGCGCTCCGGGCCCGAAGTGTGCGGCCGCCGAGCGGATGGAAACGAACGCGGAGGCCCACAGCACGACGGTCACTCCAGCGGCTATCAGAGCCCGGCGATCGACCCTGACCTGATCAGACGTCTTGTCCATGCGAGCAAGCTACCTGCCCCACCCGAAAGGCCCGTTGCTCTTTTTCCGAGCGCCTACGCGCCGGCCGGAGCCAGCAGCTTCCGCAGCCGCTCCGCATAGCCCCGGGGGTGCGTGGTGTTGCCGTTGTGGCCGCCCGGGAAGACCTGTATCTCCGTGCACAGGAGGGCCGCCAGTTCCGTCGCGCACCGATGGTCGAAGACGGTGGACGGGGTGGCGGCGCCCAGCGCGGGGATGATGCGCGTCGGGGTCCGGGTCAGGGCGTCCACGTCGAGGGTGTCCTCCACGACCGCGGTGAAGTCGTGCTCGATGAAGTAGCCGAAGTTGGCACGCCGCCGCTCGTCCAGGGGCTGCGGGGTCAGGCCCGGCTCCGCATCGCGCCGCGCGAGGTCTATCCCGAGGACCCGCGCCATCTCCGGAAAGACGGCTTCGAGCCCGCCCGTGCGGTAGATCCCCTGCAGTTCCCCGAGCTCCGCTTCGTGTCGGGCCCGCTCCCCCTCGGGCAGCAGCCTCGGGGCCACCGGCTCGTGCGCGATGAGGGTGCTCACCTGCTCCGGGTGCCGAACGGCCAGGTGCAGGCCGATGACGGCCCCCATGCTGCAACCGAGCATCATCACCGGCTCGTCGGTGACGGCCGCCAGCAGCCGGTGCACGTCTTCGGCGTGCTCGGCGAGCGACGCGCTCAGCCCGGGCTCCTCCGGCCGGCTGCGCGAGAGT
The DNA here is from genome assembly GCF_042722885.1 of Streptomyces sp. NPDC058401. NCBI lineage: Bacteria > Bacillati > Actinomycetota > Actinomycetes > Kitasatosporales > Streptomycetaceae > Streptomyces > Streptomyces sp. NPDC058401. The sequence goes on along the minus strand of NZ_JBHXKA010000034.1, from coordinate 22,011 downwards.
CCGCGGCGGTCGTAGGTCAGTACGGTGAAGTCATCGGTGAGGTGCGGGACGAGATCCACGGTGCGGTCGGCGTCCCCCTCCCCGCTCTGCGCGATGAGCAGCATCGGGCCGGAGCCCTGCAGTTGATGGTGGAGTACAGCACTCATGGCAACTCCTTGCTCGCGGCTCCGGACCCCCAGTCCGTCACTCTCTGCAATCACCCTAACCCATCGAATCAGATACATCAAGAGAGATGGATCGAAAAAGATGCATCTTCTTCGATGGTTCGGCGGGTTCCGATGTACCGTGCTCCCGTGGACGGAATCGAACTCTTCCTGCTGGGCCGCGCCTTGATGAAGCTCGGCGAGGAGGCCCTGCCCGAGCCCCCCGGCGGCCCGGACCAGTACGCCGGCGGCACCCGCTCCGTCGTGATCGTGGCCGGCGACATCGCCGCGCACCCCGACACCACGGTCGGCGAGACCGCCCAGCGCACGGGCCTCCCGCAGAGCCAGGTCTCCGGCGCCGTCGCCCGCCTGCGCGAGGCCGGCTCCGTGCAGACCGCGCCCGACCCGGCCGACCGCCGCCGCACGCTCGTCCGCCAGGCCCCCGGAACCTCCGCGCGCGTGGCCGCCGTACGCGCCGCCGGGGCGTCCAAGGTCGAGGACGCCCTCGCCCGTGCCCTCGGCGAGACCGGGGCGGAACGGCTGCCGGAGCTGACCCGGGCCCTGGAAGTCCTGGCCCGTCACCTGGTGCCCCGCGACACCGCCTGACCGCACGCCTGACCGCAGTCCCCGAAGAGGGCCCTCGCCGTCAGGCGTCGCCCAGCAACAGCAGCTTCTTCTGCGGTTTGCCCATCGCATTGCGCGGGATCGCCGCCACGAACCGCACCTCCCGCGGCCGCTTGTGCACCGACAGGTGCGCGGCGACGAAGTCCGTCAGTTCCGGCCCCGTCACGCCCTCGGCCACCACGAAGGCCACGATCCGCTGCCCGAGATCCGCGTCCGGCAGCCCCACCACCGCCGCCTCGCTCACCTTGGGGTGGTCCAGCAGCGCGTTCTCGATCTCGCCGGCGCCGATCCGGTAGCCGCCCGACTTGATCATGTCGATGGAGGCCCGGCCGACGATCCGGTGGACCCCGTCGGCCTCGTCGACGGCCGCGATGTCACCCGTACGGAACCACCCGTCCTCGGTGTAGGCCGCGGCCGTGGCCTCGGGCCGGCCCAGGTACCCGGAGAACAGCGTCGGCCCGGTGAGCTGGAGCTCGCCGATCTCCGCGCCCGCCTCCGCCGCGATCCGCGTACGGATGCCCCGGAGCGGAGTGCCGACCGTTCCGGGCCGCACCTCCCCGCCCGCGCGCCCGCTCACGGTGATCAGCGTCTCGGTCATCCCGTACCGCTCCACGGGCCGCAGCCCGGTCAGCCGCTCCAGGTCCCGGAAGACCGGCGCGGGCAGCGCGGCGCTGCCGGAGACGAGCAACCGGGCCCCGCCCAGCGCGGCGGCCGCCGCCGGCGCCCCCGCGATACGGGACCACACGGTCGGCACCCCGAAGTACAGGCTGCCCCCGGCCTCCGCGTAGGCCTCGGGGGTGGGCCGCCCCGTGTGCACGAGACGGCTGCCGGTACGCAGCGCTCCGAGCACTCCGAGGACGAGGCCGTGCACGTGGAACAGCGGCAGCCCGTGCACGAGGGTGTCGTCGGCGCTCCACTGCCAGGCCTCGGCGAGGGCGTCGAGGTCGGCGGCCACGGCCTCGGCGGTGAGAACGACCCCCTTGGGCGGCCCGGTGGTCCCGGAGGTGTACAGAATCAGCGCCGGCCGCCCGGACCCGCCCGCGACCCCGGGCTCGCCTCCCTCGTCGCCACGCCGTGCGAAGTCCACGTCGACGAGCACCGCGCCGGAGTCCCGCAGGATGTGCTCCCGCTCGGCGGGCCCCGCGTCGGGCGGCAGCGGTACGAAGGGCACCCCGGCGAGCAGCCCGCCGACGACGGCGGCGACGGTCTCCAGCGAGGCCGTCGCGGTCACCGCGAAGGCGGGCGCCCCGGCGACATCGGCGGCCACGGCCCGGGCAGCGCCGAGCAGGTCCTCGTAGGAGGCGTCCCGCCCGGCCACCCGCAGGGCATCGGGCCGGTCGCCATACACCCCGGTGAGCGCGGTCAGCACAGATCCCCCTACGGAGTCGATCACATCCAACCGCCCCACCCTACGACCGCCCCAGCCCCGCCGGCGTTTGAGGCGGGGGTCCGGGCGGAGCCCACCCCCAGCCCCGCCAACGCTCGAGGCGGGGGTCCGGGCGGAGCCCACCCCCAGCCCCGCCGGCGTTTGAGGCGCGGGGTCCGGGGCGAAGCCCACCCCCAGCCCCGCCGGCGTTTGAGGCGCGGGGTCCGGGGCGGAGCCCCGGGGAACGGAGGAAGGGCGGGTCGGGGACCACCTCACGCAGCGCCGCCCACAACCGGCACCCCGTACCCCGCACCCACCCCACCCCTCATCGCATCAACGCGTCAGATCACGCCCTGCGCCAGCATCGCGTCCGCCACCCGCTCGAACCCCGCGATGTTCGCCCCGGTCACGTAGTCCCCGGCGGAGCCGTACCGCTCGGCGGTCGCGTACGACACCGCGTGGATGTCCCGCATGATCCCCGCCAGCTCCGCCTCGACCCGCTCCGCGCTCCACGCCACGCGTCCCGCGTTCTGCGCCATCTCCAGCGCGCTGACCGCGACACCGCCCGCGTTCGCCGCCTTGCCCGGCCCGAAGGACACCCCGGCCGCCTGCAGCAGGTGCACCGCCTCCGGCGTGGTCGGCATGTTCGCGCCCTCGGAGACCGCCCTGACCCCGTTCGCGATCAGGGTCCGCGCGTCATCGGCGGTCAGCTCGTTCTGCGTGGCCGACGGGAAGGCCACCTCCGCCGCCACGTCCCAGACGCGCCCGCCCGGCACGAACCGCGCCGACGGCCCGCGACGCTGCGCGTACTCGCTCACGCGCCCGCGCTCGACCTCCTTGATCTGCTTCAGCAGTGCGAGGTCGATGCCCTTCTCGTCCACCACGTAGCCCTGGGAGTCGGACGCCGTCAGCGGGTTCGCACCGAGCTGCTGCAGCTTCTCGATCGTGTACAGCGCCACGTTGCCCGAGCCGGACACGACCGCCGTCAGCCCGTCCAGCGACAGGCCCTTGACCGCCAGCATCTCGGCGGCGAACAGCACGCTGCCGTAGCCCGTGGCCTCCGGACGGATCAGCGAGCCGCCCCAGCCCTGGCCCTTGCCGGTCAGGACGCCGGCCTCCCAGCGGTTGGTGATGCGCCGGTACTGGCCGAAGAGGTACCCGATCTCGCGGCCGCCGACGCCGATGTCGCCCGCGGGGACGTCCGTGTGCTCGCCGATGTGACGGTAGAGCTCGGTCATGAAGGACTGACAGAAGCGCATGACCTCGGCCTCGGACCGCCCGTGCGGGTCGAAGTCGCTGCCGCCCTTGCCGCCGCCGATGCCGAGCCCGGTCAGCGCGTTCTTGAAGATCTGCTCGAAGCCGAGGAACTTCACCACGCCGATGTCCACGGACGGGTGGAAGCGCAGGCCGCCCTTGTACGGGCCCAGCGCGCTGTTGAATTCGACGCGGTAGCCACGGTTGACGTGGACGCGACCACGGTCGTCCTGCCACGGCACCCGGAAGATGATCTGCCGCTCCGGCTCGGTGAGCCGCTCCAGCAGGGCCACACCCGGCTCCGCGTACTCGGGGCGTGCCGCGAAGACGGGGGCCAGGGTGTCCAGGACCTCCCGTACGGCCTGGTGGAACTCGGGCTGGGCGGGGTTCCGGCGCTCGATGTCGGCACGCAGCGCGTCCAGCCGGCCCTGCGGGTCCTTGGGGTCCGTCACGGTCTGTTCCTCCAGGTCTCGATGCGGGGACCGGCCTCGAGATGCGGCTCGAAGCTCCGGACAAAATTTCCGCATGGCGGAAATTATTATCCGAAAACAGTCCCCAGCGGGAGGGTACTCCTCCTGCCGACCACCGCCACGAGCCTTTCCGGCCTGCTCCCATCGGCGCCCACTCCACCATGGATGACTCGACCCCTGCTCCACCACGGACAGACCGTGCTCCACCGCGCACAGTCCGCGCTCGCCCACGGACGGACCGTCTCTCCACCACGGACAGGCCCCGCCCCTCCATGGACAGAACCACGAGGTAGGACATAGACAGGCCTTATGGACATCGCACGGGTTGCCGCCCTCGTCGCCGCGACGCTCACCACGGGCCTGATGGCGGGCCTCTTCTTCGCCTTCGACGTCTCGGTGATGCCGGCACTGAAGCGCTCCGACGACCGGACCCTCATCTCCGTCATGCAGCGCGTGAACACGTCCATCATCAATGGCTGGTTCATGCTGGCGTTCCTGGGCGCGCTCCTGTTCACCGCCCTCGCACTGGCCCTGCACCTGCCCTCCGGCGAGCACGCACCGGTGCCCGCACTGGCGGGCGCCCTCGTCCTCTACGTGCTCGCCGTCGCCGTCACCGGCCGGGTGAACATCCCCCTCAACAACGCCCTGGAGGCGGCCGGCCCCGCCGAGCAGATCGCGGACCCGGCCGCCGTCCGCGCGGCGTTCGAGAGGAAGTGGGTACCCGCCAACCGCTGGCGCACCGCACTGTGCACGGCCGCCCTGGCCTGCCAGTCCTGGGCCCTCCTGGCGACCGCCGCCTAGACTGCCAACCTCTCAGCGGCCGGCCCCGGACGGAGCAGCCGCCCCCGTCGCCCGCCCGTACAGCACGCGCGCCCGCGCCAGGGCGGTCCGGTCAGCGCCGCCGCACAGCCCCCTCCAACTCCCATGTAACGCACACGTACGCTGCGCGGATGAGCACACGCACCACCTCCCTCCGCCTCGCCCCGGTCACCCCCGACAACTTCGACGCCGTCTGCGCGCTGTCGGTCCGCCCCGACCAGGAGCACCTCGTCTCCCCGGTCGTGAAGTCACTGGCCGAGGCCTACGTCCACGGGGAGACGGCCTGGCCCCGGGCGATCGTCGACGGCGACGAGATCGTCGGCTTCGTGATGGCCTTCCTCGACATCGCCTGGAACCCGGCCGAGGACCCGAAGGACATCCGTTCCGGCCTCTGGCGCCTGAACATCTCGGCCGCCCACCAGTCCAAGGGCTACGGCCGCTTCGCGGTCACGGCGCTCACCGACGAACTCCGCCGCCGGGGCGCCTCCCACGCCTACGTCACCTGGCACACGGGCCCCGGCACCCCCGAACCCTTCTACCTCTCCCTCGGCTTCCGCCCGACGGGCGAACAGAGCGACGGCGAAACCGTGGCCGTTCTGGAACTCGCAAACCTGTAATGACCCGTGCGGTCTGGCCGTTCTCCTGACCCCCGGCCGCGCCCAGGGCACGGACTTCCCAACCCCATCCCCTACCCCGCAGCGGGGGCGGCGGCCGCCGCCCCCGCCCGGTACTCCCGCGGGCTGACGCCCCGTACCCGCTTGAAGGCCGTCGACAGGGCGAACGCCGAGCTGTAGCCGACCCGGTGAGCGGCCGAGGCGAGCGTCGTGGACGGGTCGCGCAGCAGGTCGGCCGCCAGTGCCAGCCGCCAGCCCGTCAGATAGGACATCGGCGGCTCGCCGACCAGCTCGGTGAAGCGCCGGGCCAACGCGGCCCGCGAGACGCCGACTTTGCGGGCCAGCGACTCCACGGTCCAGCCGTAGGCGGGGTTCTCGTGCAGCAGCCTCAGCGCCGGACCGGTCACGGGGTCGTTCTCTGCGCCGCCGCGCTCCGCGAGCCAGCCGCGTACGACGCCGATCAGCAGCAGGTCCAGGATCCGGTTCAGGACGAGTTCCTGGGCCGGCTCCGTTCGGGAGATCTCCACGCCCAGCAGCCCGACCAGCGTGGGGTCGACCGGCCCGACCAGCACCCGCGGCAGCGTGGTGAGCAGGCGGCTGCCGATCTCGCCCGGGTCCTGGTAGGTACCGCTCAGCAGGACCGCCGAGCCTTCCGCCGCGCCCCAGGTCCGTACTCCGAGGGCCATGGAGTCCGACACGTCCTCGCCGCCGTCCACCCTGCTGCACCGCTGGTCCGGACCCACCCTGATCTGCGGGGGCGTATCCCTGGCGTCGGCAAGCGTGTACGGAAGCGGTCCCCGCACGAGGGCCGCCTCGCCCGGCGCGACGAGCACCGGCTCGTCGCCGTCCGGCAGCAGCCACGCCGATCCGTGCACCATCGTCATCACCGACAGCGGGGCCCGGTCCTCGATCCGCACCGACCAGGGCGGGTTGAACACGCACTTGATGAGGAAGGCCGATGTGGCCTTGGGGCCTTCGAGCAGAGCCGTCAGCGTATCCATCGGCCCATTCTCCCCACCCGTTCCCCACCCGTTCCTTACACGTCCCAGACCCCGCGGGCGGCCGCTTCCCGCGCGAAGTCCGAGAAGTCCCGCGGCTTGCGGCCCAGCACTTCCTCGACGCCGTCCACCAGGTGCGCGTTGCGCCCGTCCAGGATCAGCGCGAACAGCTCCGCGAACTCCTCCGGCAGCCCGTTCTCCCGCAGCACCGCCCGGTAGGCCTCGTCCGAGACCGGGACGTACGCGATCTCGCGCCCGGTCGCCTTCGACAGCTCGGCCGCGACCTCGGCGAAGCTGAGCAGCCGCGGACCGGAGAGCTCGTAGGTACGGCCGATGTGCTGGTCCCCGGTCAGCGCGGCGACCACCACGTCGGCGATGTCCTCGGTGTCGACGAACGGCTCGACGGCGTCGGCCGTCGGCAGGGCGATCTCGCCGGCGAGCACCGGCTCCAGGAAGAAGCTCTCGTCGAAGTTCTGGTTGAACCAGGCGGCGCGCACCACCGTCCAGTCGGCCCCGGACTCCTTCAGCGCCTCCTCGCTCCGCTGCGCCGCCTCCTCGCCGCGCCCCGAGAGCAGCACGAGCCGGCGGACCCCGGCGGCCACCGCCGCCCGGGCGAAGGCTCCGACGTGCTCGGCGGCGCCGGGGAAGCCGAGGTCGGGGTAGTACGTGACGTACGCCCGGTCCACGCCCTCCAGGGCCGGGCCCCAGCTCGCGGGTTCGTTCCAGTCGAAGGCCGGCTCACCGGAGCGCGACCCGATGCGGACCGGACGTCCCAGGGCGGTGAGCTTCTCGGCCACGCGTCGGCCGGTCTTGCCCGTGCCGCCGATGACCAGCGTGCGGAGGGTGGTGTCGTTCTGCGTCTGCTGCGTCGTGTTCGTCATGGGAACCAGTCAACTCCGCCGACCTGAGACGGAACATCGCCGAGAAGCTCAACCACATACGCCTGCGTCTACAGCCCCACCCCCGCACCCCACCGCTACTGCTCGGTGAGCGTGTGCTTCACGAGCGCGTTGGCATGCCCGTGCCCGAGCCCGTGCTCGGTCTTGAGCCAGCCGACGAGCTCCATGTGCTTGGTCAGCGGCGAGGCCCGGATGAGCTCCTGCCACTCCGCGATCGGACGGCCGTACTTCTTCTCGATGGAAGGGAAGTAGCTGGCGGGGCCCTTCACCGGCTCGCTCATGACGGTCCTCTTCTCTCTGTCGCACACCATCTGTCGCACACACGCTGCGCCGTACGAGAGGTAGACCGGAGCCCCCGCGAAAACTCATCGGCCCCACCGCGCAAATATTGGATGATCTCCGCATGATGCGGACCGAGCGCACCGTCACCCGAGCCGGCGTCCGCCTGACCTGCCGCGACTGACCTCGTACGGGGCCTCGGCCTGGAGCAGCGCGCGGACGGCTGGTTCCCGCGCTTCGAGCCCTCGGTGATGGTCGCGGCCATCACCGAGAACGCTGCTGTCGGCATTCCTCGCGGATTCCGGACCGGGTTCCGGCAACCGGGTGGCCGTAGTGACCCCCGTGCGAGCACGTCGTTCACCAGGGCATGATCAAGCGCATCGTCACCACGGCCCTCATCGCCGGTACCGCGGCCCTCGCCGTCGCCGCCCCCGCCATGGCGGCCGAGCCGCCGCTCGCCGACTCCGTCACCAGCACCGTCGGCGCCGACGACCAGGACTTCGCGGCCCTCGTGCCCGGCCGGCCCGGCGACGACCTGACCGACTTCTCCGGTGCCTTCGACGCGTTCACCGCGGGCAGCGCCCAGCAGACCCTCACCAACCGCTGACCCGTACCAACGGCTGACCCGTACCAGCAGCCGACCCGCACCCGCGGCCGGCCCGCACCTTCGCCCCCGGACCGAACCCCCGAACCCGGTCCGGGGGTTCGTCACGTCAGCACCTCGTGCACGGCGGCTGACGTGCCCTCGGTCAACCACAGGTCAAGCAATATGATCACATTGCGGTATGACCACGACGAAGACCCTCTACCTGCTCTGCTCCGCCGCCCCGCCCGTCTTCGACGTGGCCCACGTCATCGAGGACGCCCAGTCCCGCGGCTGGGACGTCTGCCTCGGACTCACCCCCACGGCCGCGCACTGGCTGTCCGGCAGCCTCGACGGTCTCGCCGCGCTCACCGGCCACCCCGTCCGCTGGCAGTACAAGCTGCCCGGGGAGCCTGACGTTTGGCCGACGGCCGACGCCCTGCTCTTCGCCCCGGCCACGTTCAACTCCGTGAACGCCTGGGCCCTCGGCCTGACCGACCGGTTCGTCGTCGGGATCGCCGCCGAGGCCATCGGCAAGGGCACCCCCGTCGTCACCATGCCCTGCACGAACGCCGCCCTCGCCGCCCACCCGCAGTTCGACCAGTCCCTGGCCGTCCTGCGCGGCGCCGGAGCGAAGGTCCTCTTCGGCGAGGGCGGATTCGTACCCGGCCCGGCCGGACCGGACGCCCCGGCGCACTTCCCCTGGGCGGCGGCCCTGGACGAGGTGGACCGCACCACGGCCTCCGCCGCCTAGTCCGGCCGGGGGCGCCGCCCCTCCCCCGCAGTCAGCTACTCCCCCGTGGTCCCGTCGATCGCCTCGCGCAGCAGGTCCGCGTGCCCGTTGTGCCGGGCGTACTCCTCGATCATGTGGGCCAGTACGTAGTGCAGGGAGTACTTCTGGTCTTCGTAGGAGCCGGTCACGTCCAGGGACTCGGCCGCGGCCACGATCTCCCGCGAGCGCGCACAGGTCTCCTCCCAGACTTTGAACGAGCCGGCGACATCGGTGTCGTCCACGTGGAACTCCCTCCACTCCCCGGCCTCGTTCTTCCCGAAGTACCCGCGCACGTCCTCGCCGCCCACGACGTTACGGAACCAGCTGCGCTCGACCTCCGCGAGATGCCGTACCAGCCCGAGCAAGCTCAGCCCCGACGGAGCCACCGCCCGGCGCCGCAGCTGCTCGTCCGAGAGCCCGGCGCACTTCATCATCAGGGTGTCCCGCTGCCACTGGAGGATGCTGGTGAGGGTGGCGCGCTCGTCGCCCACCCGTACGGGCCGGGTCCGCTGTTCGTCGATCATCGGATGATGATCACAGTCCTGCGGCGGCCCGCGTGCGGCAATTTCACATCCCGGACGCCCCGCCCACGGACCGGCCCACCAGCCCTGCCGGCTCCCCCAGACCCACCAGCCCTGCCAGCCCCGCCACCTTCTCCGGATTCACCTGCAACCGCAGGTTCACGACCCGCCCGTCCACCGCGTCCAGGTCATAGGTCAACGCCGCCCGCGCGACGCCCCCGTACACGAACACCACCGACTCCTCCCCGTTGACCCGCGCCGACTCCAGGGTCACCGCCCGCAGCGAGGGCTTGGCCAGCATCCCCAGCAGCCAGCGCGCCACGTGGTCGGCCCCGTGCAGCGGCCGCCGGGCCGCCGTCACCTTGCCGCCGCCGTCCGACCAGGCCGTCACCCCGGGGGCGAGCAGTTCCATCACCGCGTTCAGGTCCCCGCCCGCGCACGCGGCCAGGAACCGCCGGGTCACCTCTCGCCGTTGCCCCGGCTCGGTGGCGAACCTCGGCCGCCGGGCCCGTACGTGGGCGCGTGCCCGGTGCCCGGTCTGCCGTACGGTCGCCTCCGCGCGGTCCAGTACCCCAGCGACCTCCGCGTACGAGTACCCGAACACCTCCCGCAGCACGAACACGGCGCGCTCCAGCGGACTCAGGCTCTCCAGCACCACCAGCATCGCGGTCGACACCGTCTCGGCCCTCTCCACCTGCTCCGCACCGTCGGGCACGGTCGGCAGGGACGCGGCCGACAGGGATCCGGCCGGCAGGGTCTCGGTCAGCAGCGGCTCGGGCAGCCACGGCCCGATGTAGGTCTCCCGGGCGGCACGGGCCGAGGTGAGCCGGTTCAACGACAGGTTGGTGACCGTGCGCACCAGGTAGGCCCGCGGGTTGAGGACCGCGGACCGGTCCGCCCGGTCCCAGCTCAGCCACGCGTCCTGGAGGACGTCCTCGGCGTCGACGACGCTGCCGAGCATCCGGTAGGCGACGTCGAACAGCAGCCGGCGATGGGCGGCGAAGGGGCCGAGGGCATCAGAAGGAGCATCCGGGAGGTACGCGGCAGAGGTCACGAACGATCATGCTGCCGTCGCCCCCGCGGCTTCCGCAAGCGCTACCGCCCCGGCCGCGCTGCTCGGGTACGCCGGAGCCCAGCCCAGCTCACGCCCCGCCTTGGCGTTCGACAGGCGCAGGTCCGTGGCCATGATGGTGTGCGCGAGCGGGGCCGGCTTCAGCACCCACAGCGGTACGGTCATGGGCGCGGGCGCCCCGAACGCCGCGGCCACCGCCCGCATGTGCGCGTCCCAGCCCAGCGGCTCGTCGTCGGCGATGTTGTAGGCCTGCCCGGGCCGCCCCGACTCCACGCCGGCGACCACGGCGTCCGCCGCGTCGGCCACGTCGACCCAGCTCAGCGCCCGCCCCTTGCCCGCCACCACGGGCAGGGCGCGCTTGCGCAGCATCGGCACCACGTGGACGTCCGTCACACCCGCCCCGTAGAACAGCCCGAAGCGCAGGCTCACCCCCTCGATCCCGTCGGCGGTGAAGGCCAGTTCCTCCTTGGTCCGCATCGCGCCGACGTGCCGCTCCAGCCAGACGTTCGCCCCCTGCGGCCCGAAGCCGTCGTCCTCGCCGAGCACGGCCCCGCCGTGGTCCCCGTACCCGTAGCCGAACATCATCGACTCCACGACGAACCGCCGCGCCCCGGTCTCCCGTGCGGCGGCCAGCAGATTGGCGGTGCCCTCGGTGCGCAGCGCGTTCGTCCCCGCCATGTCCTGGTGCCGGGCCATGGCCTTCCCCGACAGCGCCGTGGCCGCGTGCACCACCACGTCGAAGCCGAGTCCGTCCACGGCGCGCAGCAGACCCTCGCGGTCGAGCAGGTCGGCCCGGACGTCCATCCCGGCGCCCCGGCCGAGACCGGCGACCTCGTGCCCGGCCGCACGCAGGGCCAGTACCGCCCGCTGTCCCAGAACCCCGCTCGCCCCCGCCAGCAGAACCTTCATGTCCGTCTCCTTCTCCGCTCGCCCCTTGCGCTGTCGTCCATGGGACAGACGGGAGCCCCGAAACGTGACACGACACCAAAGCGACCTGGGTCACAAGGAGCGGAAGAAGGCCCGGACGTCGTCCACCAGCAGCTCCGGAACCTCCATCGCGGGAAAGTGCCCGCCCTTCTCGTACGAGGTCCAGCGCACGATGCGGTCCGTCCGCGCGGCGATGTGCCGCAGCGGTACGAAGTTGTCCCGCGGGAAGTCGGCGAGCGCGGTCGGGGTGCTCGACACCTCGGGCGCCGCGCCCTGGTAGTCGGCGTGGGCGCGCTCGTAGTAGATGCGGGCGGCGGAGCCCACGGTCCCGGTCAGCCAGTACAGCGTCACGTTGGTCAGCATCTGATCGCGGTCCACGGGGCAGCGCGGGTCCGCCCACTCCGCGAACTTCTCGCCGATCCAGGCGAGCAGCCCGACCGGCGAGTCGTTCAGCCCGTACGCGAGCGTCTGCGGCCGGGTCGCCTGGATGTCGGCGTAGCCCTGCCGCTCGCGCGCCCAGACCCGGTACCGCTCCCAGGAGGCGAGCGTGCGCTCCCGCTCGGCCGGGCTCAGCGGGGCCAGTTCCTCCGGCCGGGGCTCGGCAGTGGCCCCGCCGCCGGGGAGCAGGTTCAGGTGCACCCCGCACACGTTCCCGGGCCGGATCCGCCCCAACTCCCGCGAGACGGCGGCGCCCCAGTCGCCGCCCTGGACCCCGTACTCCTCGTACCCGAGCCTCTCCATCAGCGTTCCGAAGGCCCGCGCGACCCGCTTGAACTCCCACCCCCGCTCGGTGGTCGGCCCGGACAGGGCGAAGCCGGGTATGTGGGGCAGCACCAGGTGGAAGGCGTCCCCCGGATCCCCACCGTGCGCCCGCGGATCCGTCAACGGCCCGGCGACCTTCTGGAACTCCACGAAGGAACCCGGCCAGCCGTGGGTCATGAGCAGCGGCGTCGCGTCCGGCTCGGGCGAGCGCAGGTGCGCGAAGTGCACCCGGGCCCCGTCGATGACGGTGGTGTACTGCGGCCATTCGTTCAACCGCGCCTCGGCGGCCCGCCAGTCGTAGCCGGTACGCCAGTACCCCGCGAGCTCACGGAGCTCCCCGAGCGGCATCCCGTACTCCCGCCCCGCCCCCGGCAGCTCGTCGGGCCACCGCGCCAGCTCCAGCCGCCGCCCCAGATCGTCCAACTCGCCCTGCGCCACGTCCAGCCGGAACGGCACCGCCCACTGCTCCACGTCACCCATGCCCTCGCACCTTCCACCCACGACCGACCCCCACCACCAAGCCCCCGGCGTTAACGCCGTTAATGCCCAGCCCCCGACCAGACCCCGACCAGACCCACACCCTCCCAGCATTAACGCCGTTAACGCCTCCCGCGCCCACGCACCGCGACCCCGGCCACCCTCAGCGTTAACGCCGTTAATGCCTCCCACCCCGGCCACCCTCAGCGTTAACGCCGTTAATGCCCCCGCCCCGCCCTCGCCCGAGCGTTAACGCCGTTAATGCCTGGACCCGCCCACCCGGACCCGCCCCACCCGCCGGCGTTAACGCCGTTAATGATCCACTTCCGTAAAAAGTACTGGCCGACTGGTTTTCTTCACAGTCATCTGCCTAGATTGATCCCGGCCGAACCACGGTGAGCACCTCCCCCGGTTCCGCCCAACCACCGCGATCCCAGGGAGAACCCGCATGGCGAGAGCCAGACAGGAACGAGCCGAGGTCACCCGGCAGGCCATCCTCGACGGCGCGGCCATCGCCTTCGACCGGACCGGCTTCCACGGCACCAGCCTGACCGACGTGGTCGGGCACGCCGGCGTCACCAAGGGCGCCCTCTACTTCCACTTCTCGTCCAAGGAAGCCCTCGCCCAGACCCTGATGGACGAGCAGTTCCAGGTCTCCGAGGGCCTGCCCGCCATCGAGGAGCCGGGGCTCCAGACTGCCATCGACCTGACCCACCGGATGGCCTTCGGGCTCCGCTCCAACGTCCGGATCCGCGCCGGGATCCGTCTGGTCATCGAGTTCGGCTCCTTCACCGACCCGGACCCGAGCCCGTACAACGCCTGGATCGACACCTGCCACAGCTGCCTCGTGCCGGCCCAGGAGCGCGGCGACGTCCTGCCCTCGGTCGACGCCTACGACGCGGCGACCCTGCTCGTCGGCGCGTTCACCGGCATCCAGGTGACCTCACACGTCCGCACCCAGCGCGAGGACCTGCACGCCCGGGTCGTCGACCTGTGGAACTTCCTGCTCCCGGGCATCGTGCCCGCGGACCGCATCTCCCGCTTCGACCCGGCCGGCTCGCCCGAGTGCCGGTCCGAACTCGGGCTGTCCGCCCCGGACTCCGCCCCGTCCACGATCGGCTGACGACGCGTCCAGGGCGGCCTCGCACACGCCGTGGTGAACCACGGGGGTGCTTACCACGGCGTGTGCGAGGCCGCCCTGTCCCAACACCCCGCCGCCGCCCGGGGGGCGATTCCCGGCCGATCCTCACCACTTCGTTAGCAAAACTCAAGCGTGGCGCCCACGAACACCCTTGAACGTTAGTAAAGTCCCTCGCATGACTTCACCCTCGTCACCGAGCGACCGTGAGAAGGTCGTCTCCAAACTCCCTCCGTGGCTCCGCCAGGAGCTCAAGATCCGCACCGCCCAGCTGCGCGTGGACATCCAGGACGCCGTCCACCAGGGCATCGCCCACTGGAACGCGCTCGCCTCCTCCCCCTCCCCCGTCGACACCTCCGGCGCCGAATCCTTCTCCACCTGGCTGCCCGCCGGTCAGTGGGAGTCCTTCCGTACCGGCTCCAAGGACCGCGGCGTCTCCCTCATCCAGGGACTGGCCCAAGCCGTCTCCCTCTGGCTGGAGATGAACCCGGCCCCCACCGTGAAGCGCCCCTCGGTCGTACGGCGCATCGTGGTGTGCAACCAGAAGGGCGGTGTCGGCAAGACCGCCATCACCGCCGGCACCGCCGAGGCCCTCGCGGAAGACCCCGACACCCTGCACCCGGTCCGCGTGGCCCGCCAACTGGCCCGTCTCTCGGCCGTCGAGGACGGCGACGAGACGGCCCCGGACGCCCTCGCATCCGCCGCATCCGCCCCGCCGGTGGACCTGGAAGACCTGCCCGGCCTCGGCATGCGCGTCCTGCTCGTCGACTTCGACCCCCAGGGCCACCTCACCAAGCAGCTGGGCCGCCAGCCTCTGCCCATCGGCGGCGACAGCCTGACCTGCCACATGGCGGGCGAGGCCAAGGGCCCCCTCGCCGACCTGATCGTCCCCATCCCGGACGAGCGCTTCGGCGACCGCCTGCACATCCTCCCGGCCTGCACGGACGCGTTCCTCCTCGACGTCCGCCTCTCCACGGTCCGCGCCCGCGAGGCCGCGCTCGAACGGGCCCTCGCCCCCGTCGAGGCCGACTACGACGTCATCCTGATCGACTGCCCGCCGAGCCTCGGCCTCAGCATGGACGCCGCCATCTACTACGGGCGCCGCCGCGACGCCGAACAGCCGGGCGCCTCCGGCGCGCTGATCGTGGTCCAGGCGGAGGACTCCTCGGCAGACGCCTACGACCTCCTCACCTCCCAGATCAACGACCTCCGCGACGACCTCAGCCTCGACATCGACTACCTCGGTCTCGTCGTCAACCTCTACGACGGCCGGCGCGGCTACATCGCGACCTCCTCCCTCCAGGCCTGGATGGACATAAAGGATCCGCGCGTGGTGGCCATCGTTCCCGACCTCAAGGAACAGCGCGAAGCGGTCCGCGTGAAGCAGCCGCTGTTCGTCTACGCACCCAAGGGCGAGCAGGCGGTCGCCCTGCGCGCCCTCGCAAGGGAGATCTCATGAGCAAGGCCGACAAACTCGGAGTCTCGAGCTCCTTCGCCCGCGCCCAGCCCGTCGGCGTCAGTTCCCGCCGCACGGCCATCGCCGAAGCCACCGGCGCCCCCACCTCCGGCGTGGTCCCGCCCTCGGAGGTGCCGATCGAGGCCCTCGCCCACAACCCGTTCAACCTCCGCGAGGACCTCACCGAGCTCGAAGAGCTGGCCGCGTCCCTCACGGTCCGGGGCCAGCTCCAGCCCCTGGCCGTCGCCACCCGGATGGCCTTCATGGAGGCCCACCCCGGCAACGCCGAGGGCCTGGGCCGCGCCCCGTACGTGGTCATCGACGGCAACCGGCGCCTGGCGGCGGCCCAGCGCGCCGGCCTTCGCACCATGCACATCCACGTCAACGACTCCCTCGCCTCCTCGGCGGCGGACATCCTGGAGTCGGCGCTCATCGCCAACGTCCACCGCGTCGACGTCGCGCCCATGGACCAGGCCCGCGCCCTGCAGGAACTCGTCGAGGTCCACGGCTCCCAGGCCCAGGTCGCCAAGCGCCTCGGCAAGACCCCGGCCTGGGTCTCCCAGCGCCTGACCCTCCTGAACCTCACCCCGGAACTCCAGGACAAGGTGGAGACCGGCGAACTCAAGGTGGAACCGGCCCGCCGCATCGGCCGCCTCCCCCACGAGGACCAGGCGTCCGCGGCGGAGGAAGCCGTTAACGCCGTTAACCCCCCGCGCCAGCGCACCCGTCCGGCGCCGGAGCCCACCCCCGAGCCCCACTCCTCCTCCGCCACGTCCCCCCGCCGCATCACCATCGCGGCGGATTCCCCGGACACGATCGCCGACGCCCTCACCGCCCACCTCACCCCGGACGACCTGAAGGCGGTAACGGAGCTCCTCCTGACCCGCATCTGACCAGACCCGCCCCACCCCCGGCCCGACACGAAGGGGGCGTTGGCCCAGCCGGGACCACCACCGCCCCCACGTGTGTTTCACGTGCGTTCCATGGTGCGGTTCGCATAAGCTGCGCCTGGAGGTGCCCATGCCCAACGCGCACGAAAACGAACAGACCACGCTCTTCGCCGCGGTCGATGCCCTGCTCGAAGAGGCCGCTGCCCAGGACGCCCTCCCGCACCCGGACGAGCGCAAGCGCCTCCGCGAAGCAGCGGGCCTGAGCCAGGACCAGATCGCCCAGGCCCTGGCCGTCCGCCGCGAAACGGTCACCTCCTGGGAAACCGGCCGCACGGCCCCCCGCCCCCCGAAGCGCGCCGCCTACGCCCGCCTCCTCAACGGCCTGGCCGACCTCCACGGCATTAACGCCGTTAACGCCCCCACCGCCGGCCCCACCCCTATTAACGCCGTTAACACCCCCCAGCCCGCCCCAACGCTGCCCACCCCACCGCTGCCCGCCGCCCCACAGGCCGCCGTACCGCAGATCGCCGCCAAGCCCACCCCCATCGGCGCCGCACCCATTAACGCCGTTAACGCCACCCCCGCCGCGGACACCGCCCCCGAGACCGCAACCCCGTACCCGGGGCCTGGGGCGGAGCCCCAGTTTCGGGAAGGGGCGGGTAGGGAAACAGCCCCGCAGGGCACCCCCACCCACCCGGACGCCGCACCCCCCACCCCCCGCGCTCAGCCGGAAGCGGCAACGGTCACGCCCACCCCCCACACCCAGCCGGCCACCTCCACGGCCACCACCCGAACCGCCCGCCGCCCGGGTGTCGCCAAGCCCACCCCCCCACCCCACCCGGAGGGCAACGGCCCCCTGGCCGTACTGGACGGCGCAGGCAAGGCCCACGCCGCCCACGGCGCAGTCCTCACACCCCCCACCACCCTCCCCGCCCTCATCGAATGGGCCCTCACCCCCGACGCCGACCTCCGCTCCCCCCGCCTCCACCGCAACGGCAAGGACGGCGACCCCCTCCTCGTCCTCACCCCCGCCGCCACCGAGGCACTCGGACTCCCCCTGATCCTCGAAGACCGCCGCGGCCTGCGCCTCCCCGACGACCACCCGGTCATCAAGCAGCTCACCAAATCCAAATGGCAGCTGACCCGCCGCGGCTTCGGCCCGTGGCCCCGCATCTACCGCCCCGCCACGCCCACCACGGGCCGCCAGTGCGTCCAGCTCGCGATCCTCCCCTGGGGCGCCCTCGATCCCCGCGCCTGGGGCGAGCACACCGCCGAACTCCCCGCACCAGAACTCGCCGACCTGCTCACCGCCTACGCGACCCGCGTCCTCACCCCCCGCGGCTCCACGGCCGTGTCCGGCCTGGAGCTGATGACCGCGCTGCGCCCGCCCACCCGCGCCGCCCGCGACGAGTCCACGAACACCTGGGTCTCCGCCCCGGTCCCGGGTTCCCTCACCCGCCCCGTCGACCCCGCGCCCCCGGAGGCACCCGACGAGCACCCGGTCGTCGCGGCCCTCTACCCCCGCTCCCACCAGCGCACCCCGGACCAGGTCCTCGACGAGGAGGCGTACGACTGGATCCGCGATCCCCAGCTCCTCTCCGACGCCGAGTGCACCCGCACCCACGCCGTCGGCATCGACGTGAACATGGCCTTCGCCGCGGCCGCCAACCGCCTCCTCGTCGGCACCGGCCCCGCGGTCCACACCGACGGCCCCCGCTTCGACCCGAAGCTCCCCGGCTCCTGGCTGGTGGACCTCTCCGCCCAGGCCACCGCCATGGACCCCCGGCTCCCCAGCCCCTTCACCCCGCACGGCCTCCCGCCCACCGGCCCCGCCTGGTACGCCACTCCGACCCTCGCCTACGCCCAGGAGCTCGGCCTCACCGTCCGGCCCACCGAGGCCTGGCTCCGCCCGGAACACGGCCCGTACCTCGACGCCTGGTACACCCGCCTGCGCGACGCGTACATGGCCACGATGGCCGAACTCGGCGTCCACTCGTCCCTCACGGACTCCGCCTTCCTCGAGGCGATGGCGGGGTACAAGGGCGACCCGGACCACCCCCTCCCCCAGACCGGGGTCCTCTCGGCGATCAAGGCCACCGTCAAGGGCGGCATCGGCAAGCTCCGCGAGCGTCCGCAGGGCGCCGGTTACCGCCCCGGCGAGAGCTGGCCCGCCCTCGAACGCCCCACCTGGCGCCCCGACATCCGCGCCGCCGTCATCTCCACGGCCCGCGTCAACATGCACCGCAAGATGCAGAAGCTCGCCACAGCAGCAGACCTCTACCCGATCGCGGTCCTCTCCGACTGCGCGGTCTACCTCTCCGACGGCCCCAGCCCCCTCGACTTCCTCCCCCGCACCCCCGAGGGCAAGCCGGTGCCCGGCGGCTTCCGCCTGGGCGTCAGCCCCGGCATGGTCAAGCACGAGGGCACCCAACCCCTCCTGTGGGCCGTTCAGCTGCTCGACGAACGCCACAACCCCGCCCGCCACATCAAGGGCCACGACGCCGCGGCCGACGGAGAGTAAGAGCCACCCATGTCCGAGATCAGCGACAGCCTCGACCGCGCCGACGAGCAGAACTTCACCCGTCCCATCCCCAAGTCGGCGGGCGCCCAGATCCGTTACCTCGTCAAACAGCTCAAATCGACCAAGGCCGTGGCAGACCTCCTCGCCATCTCCCGGCGCACCGTCGAGCGGTACGTGAAGGACCAGATCAAGCAGCCCAAGCCGGCCCTCTCCGCCCGCCTGGAGCGCGAAGTCCGCCGCCGCTGGCAGCCCCTCGTCCGCAAGCGCGCCCGCGACAAGGCCTCACAGCAGACCGGCCTGGTCATCGAGACCCGCGCCCGCTTCGGCTTCAGCGCCGCCCCCGGCACCACCGACGACGGCCGGATGCGCCGGATCACCCAGCACCTCCCCCCGGAGTACGCCTCCCGCCTCTTCACCGCCCACGAGGCCGGCGCCGGCGAGGCCCAGCTCCGCTCCATCACCGCCGAAGGGCTCCAGGAGATCTACTTCAAGGACAACGGCGCCCGCGCCCAGGGCCTCCTCGTCGAGTTCACCGACATCGACTACGTGGAGCTCAACTTCTGAAGGAACTTCGAGGGCACCCGCCTCCCACACGAGGCCGACCCCTCACGCCCCCCTGAGCCCCCCAGACACCACAAAGGGCCCCGGAGTACTCCGGGGCCCCCACAAGCCCCTGAGCACCCCTCAGAAGCCCTTCAACGCCGCACCCTCAGCCCACCGCGTGCAGCGCCCTACGCCGCTTCGATTCGGCCGCCTTCTTCGCGTCGGCCTGAGCCGCCCGCTTCTTGCGCTGCTCGGCGAGCTGGTCCTGATACGCCGCCACCGCCCGGTGGTAGCTGGCCACATAGCCCCGCGCGTCCAGCCGCTCCTCCGCGTCCATCTCGTTCACGGCCGCGACCGCATCCTCGAACGAGGTGTACCCGGCAAGCATCGGGTTGATCTGGTAGACCCCGTTCCGGATCTTCCTGACCAACTTCGCCAACTCCAGGCTCCGCAGCGCGGCATTCACGCTCGGCCGGCTCAGGTCCAGCATCCCGCCGACCGTCGCCTGGTCGATGAGGATCCGACCACCCGGCTCGCTGAGCGAACGCAGCTTGAGCAGTACCCGGTACGCCGCCGGCGGCAGGTCGAGGTCGGAGAGCAGCCCGTCGGCGTTGACCGCGGCGAATCGCAAGGTGCTCACTGAGCCGTCCCTTCTCCCGTGCGCTTCGTCCGGCTCACCCGACGCTCAGCGCGCTCTCTTGCCCGTTCGGCCCGCAGTTCCGCGATGGCCTGCCTCATGTGGTCCAGCGAAGGGAACCGCACCAAGTCCGGCAGGCTCGTATCACTGCGAATCTGCGAGATGGTCCCGTGCTGCTCCACCTTCACGAACTCACCCGTCATCTCGGTACCCGGGATGAACTCCGCCACCCGGTAACTGTAGGGCGGGTTGAACTGATACACACCCCGCCGCACCTTGAAGACGATCCCATGAGACATCACCGTGTGCAGCGCTTCCGAGGTCTTCGTCCGGCTGACATCCAGGATGGTAGCCATCTCCTCCTGGGTAAGTGGAATCCGCCCCCCCGCCCGCTGGCAGGCGATGAGCAGCAGAATCAGCCGCAGAGGCAGCGCTTCGCGGAAGTACTGGGCGATCACGAGGAAGAACTCGAGGCTGTCCATCGAGAACGCATTCGGCTGATTCTCGGTCCCGTAGAACTCCAGTGGCTTGCGCTCGCCGTCCAAGGTCAGCTTCCGCGTCGGGTACCGCTTCGCGAGGCTGTCCAGATCCTTGACCGGAGCCAGGGGCTGACTCCACGCGGAGATCGCGTCGTCCACCGGCAGATCGGGACGCGGAGTCCCTACCGGATTGCCCCGGCGGCGCTGTGGCTCTGATGACACGAGGCTGCTCTCCACTCCGTTGATCTGCGGAGATCAGTATGTCAACAAGGGTGACACAAGTGTCACGCTCGTTGACGTTCGGCGTGTCTTGTGTCCCCTCACAGGTGACATATCTCAGCCACACCCTCCCCGGACCCCCCTCCCGACCCTCCCCGGCCAACCCCACCCACCCCACCACCAGTTAGCCGGCAGATCTCCCCCCATACGTCAGCCCCCCTGACGTTTTAGCGCATTTTACGTCAACGCTGCTGACGTTTTGCAGTCGTTGTGTCCCCCTAGCAGCGACACAACCCCCGAGATATGTCCCTCCTGAGGGGACATATCTTTTCCCCCGCACCCCCTCTGACCTGCGACGACGCATCTCCGTACCTTCTATAGGCCGGTGGACGCTCCCGCCCAAGCTTTCAAGGCCGTCTGAACCGCCGGGCGAGACGCCACTCCGGCCCCAAAACCAACCTCGTTCTCACCGGCACGACCCCCACCGGAACCCCCCACTCCTCAGCCACAAGCCCGCAGAATCTGACTGATTCCCGTCTCTATCCACTCTCCATTTTGAATCAAGGTCTCCCAGCAACCCTTAACGCCGTTAACACCCTCGGCGCCCAGCCCTGTTAACGCCGTTAATCCCACGCTCAAAACCGCAGGTCACCGACTCTCGAACTAACCCACCTCAGTCAGCACTCCAGAAGCTCGACCTTCGCCACTGTGAAGCCATGTCCCAGCCTGCCGAACACGCCCAAACCCCCAAAGAACACCTTTGGCCGATTCCAAACCCAGCAACCCAGGCGCAACAAAACCAACCTGGAGCCCCATCAAACGGAACCCACCCTCCCTAGGACTCAAGGACTCGACCTCCAAAGTGAAGCCAGCGTCTTACCAGGCAACCAAAGCCCGCGGAACTACGACCGGCGCCGGCCAACAGGCGTTCCTCACAACGGAAACTGGGTGCAGCGCTTCACTGTCCTAGCGGAGCTGCAGCACCGACTCACCCCCAGGCCCAGCCCGCGCCAAGCGAGAGCCTCTGGGGCCTGCGTAGCAGGCCCTCTCGGGTGGAGCGCAGCGGAACCCGAGCCAGTCCGGAGCGAAGCTCAGGAACTTCGGCCCGAAGGGCCCCGGCGGAACGCAGCGAGGCCGTTCGATCCCAAGCGCGCAGCGCTTGGCCATCCTTGGGGCCGAAGGCACCAAGCCCCGGAGCCAAGCCTCATCTCTGAGAACAGAGGAGCCTTCTCAATCGGAAGCGCGCAACGCTTCAGCACCGCTTGGGGTCGAGGTCCCAGGCCCTGGACCCCAAGCCCCCACCCCGAGCGCAGCAAAGCGGCTTCAGTCCGAAGCACGCAGCACTTCAGCACCCTTGGGCCGAAGCCCCAAGCCCCGGAGCGAAGCGGAGGGGCCCCTCCCCGAAGGAGAGGCCCTGGCCGCGAAGCGCCCACGCCAAGCGCAGCGCGGCGCCTCAGTCCGAAGCGCGCAGCGCTTCGGTACCCCTGGGCGCCAGAAGCGCCCAGCCCCGGAGCGAAGCGGAGGGGCTCCTCCCCGAAGGGGAGGCCC